>JANQAO010000003.1:369283-455906 GCA_030386295.1 Candidatus Persebacteraceae bacterium Df01
CAACTGCCAACATCTCCACCGGCGACGGAATCCACAAACACACCTACCCCCCAAATTACCGCCCCTTCGAAAAATACCGTTGATAAAAATGTCGTACGGCCCACACCGACACCACTTACTGCCAAATTACCTGCACCTAAGGCAGCACCCATTGCCCAACTGCCAACATCTCCACCGGCGACGGAATCCACAAACACACCTACTCCCCAAATTACCGCCCCTTCGAAAAATACCGTTGATAAAAATGTCGCGCGGCCCACACCGACACCACTTACTGCCAAATTACCTGCACCTAAGGCAGCACCCATTGCCCAACTGCCAACACCTTCTGCTATTACCGCACCGACCACACCCGAAACTCCGACAACCGTTTATCCATTAAAAGCTCCCTCGACAACAGTGTCAACCACCACCTCTTTATCCGCAAAAAATTGGAAAAAATTATTAAACTCCTCTGTTAACGACGTTACCGGTGTCGTTAAAAATGGCGCTTCTTCCGCATGGATTAACGCGCAAAACGTAGTAGAAAAAATCAGAGGCGGCCCCCCTGAAGGTATGCCTTTTTTGCCAGTGCCACCGCCGTCCACAGCGCCAGAAAACTGTGCCGGCCCCGAAGCCGAAATGTGGGAAAAAATCCGCCAAGGAGATTTGCGCATGGCGCAAGCCGGTAACGCAATCGGGCTACGCAAACGTAATCGTTTCATTGACGACGCTCTGAATTGCTACACCAAAGCTCAGGGACACAAGACCAATGAAACCCTATATCTGAACTGGGGACTGGCATTTTTGGCCAAAGCACTACATGTGCCAGAAAAAAAACGTGACCCATTCTTCAATGCCGCAGTGGACAAGTTTTTAGCAGGCAACGTTATCAGCCCACACTATTTTGATTTTTCATTAGCATCACTCTATGCCATTATCGGGCTCACGTCAGAGTGTCGTAAGTGGCTGGAAATAGCGCGTGAATCAAACCGCCTAGACGTAGAATCATTGCGACACGCACCAGATTTTGACAATATGCGGCAACAACCGTGGTTTAACAATTTTTTGAAGGATTAATCATGCAAACACCAACGGTGCTCATGGTGCAGCAAGACTTCGCGGTTGGGGATTTGACTGGCAACCAGAAAACATTGTTGGCATCCGCCCACCGTGCTCACCAAGCAGGAGCAGCCGTGCTACTGTCACCGGAATTATCACTAACCGGCTACTGCCCCGAAGACATGCTGCACGATTCTTCCTTTCTAGCGGACACCAAGCGCGCATTACAAGAACTTATTGCCGTTGCTCCACCCATTTCAATAATAGTGGGATTGCCTTGGCAGGAAAACGGAAAACTTTTTAATGCTGCGGCGTTAATTCAAAACGGCAGATTGACCGGCGTATACAAAAAACGTAATTTACCTAATTATTCGGTATTTGATGAGCGACGTTATTTTGACTCCGACAGTGCCAGTAAACCACTAGTATTTAGCGTTGACGAATGCACTTTTGCCATTCAAATATGTGCCGACATATGGGCATCATCAATGGCGGAACAAGCGGCGCAAGTACGTGCTGCTGGAGTCAATAATACGCTAGTACTCAATGGCTCGCCATTTTATCTAGGCAAGCTGGCAGTACGAGTGCAAGAGGCAAAAAACTTTGCAGCAGCAGCTAATTGTGGTGTGTTTTATTGCAATTGTGTTGGCGGGCAAGACGAACTAATTTTTGATGGCGCTTCTTTTGCCATTAATGCGGGGGGCAAGATGCTGGCACAGTTTCCTATAATGAAGGCGCATGAAGGTAGCACTGGCGATTTTTTTCCGGTACAGAGCGACGAAGAAATGCTGTATGAAGCAATTGTTATGGGAGTGCGCGACTATGCCGCCAAAACTGGATTTAACGGTGTACTATTGGGTTTGTCAGGGGGAATTGATTCTGCGTTGGTAGCAGCTGTCGCAGCAGATGCGCTAGGCGAAAATAATGTACTGTCAGTCATGATGCCCTCACCGTTTACTTCGTCAGCAAGCAAAGAAGATGCAACCACTATTGCTCTCAATATTGGTTCGGAATTATTAAATATTCCCCTTGAGCCATTAATGGAATCAATTGATGCCGCCTTGCGCCCGCATTTGTACGCTCGTGACAACGATGTGACAATGGAAAATGTACAGGCGCGGTTACGCGGTCAATTGTTGATGGCGCTGTCCAACAATCGCAACCTCTTGCTGTTAACCACCGGTAACAAAAGCGAACTAGCTTGTGGGTACGCTACATTGTACGGTGATATGTGCGGCGGTTTTGCTCCACTTAAAGATTTAAACAAAACGTGGGTATGGCGCCTAGCTCGCTGGCGCAATCAACAAAAAGAAACTATCCCACAACGAGTGATTAATCGGGCACCCAGTGCTGAACTTCGCGACAATCAAACCGACCAAGACTCGCTACCACCCTACGAAAAAATTGATGCGGCTATAGCTGCCCGGATGGAAAAGAATGCAACATCCGCAGACATTGCACGGGATTTTGGTGATGATTTTTCTGCACAATTTTTTCGCCTACTACAAAATAGTGAATATAAACGGCGTCAGGCAGCACCAGGGCCAAAACTCACACCGTGTGCCTTTGGTCGCGACTGGCGCATGCCGATTGCCAATCGCTATCGGCATGATTGAATACATAACGGCTTCGCCGGCACAAACCGCCGCTACTGCCAAAAAATTGGCGCCTTTGTTGCCGCCGCCACCATTTGCCATTCATTTGCACGGCGAACTGGGCACAGGAAAAACATTGTGGGCACGCGCCTTAATTCAAGAATTAGGCGGAATACGGGCACCCAGTCCCAGTTTTGCGCTGGTTTTTTCGTACCAGCTGTCAGCACTACCCGTACATCATCTAGATTTATTTCGCTTACCGCAAGGCACTATTTTGCCCGACGATTTGTGGGAAATATTACACGATGACGCGCTGTGCTTGGTGGAATGGCCAGAACGAGCGGAGGACTTGCCGCCACCGGATGTACGATTGACTTTACAAACAAATAAAGATGAAACTCGGCGCCTGTTTTTTTGTGGCGACAGCGAAAAAGGAGAAACATGTTTACGCGCCTTCTCCTCTTAATAACCGCGCTATCGCTGGCATTACCGACGGTAGCAAACAATTTACAGGCACGCTTTTGGCCAAATGCAGAAAAGGCGCGATTAGTTATTGAAACGCAGGCGGCAGTGGAATACAAAATTCTCAGTCTCAACAACCCGCCACGGCTAGTGCTAGATGTAAGCGACAAACGCCATGATGCCAATGAATTAAATCAGGTTAGCCTGCGCGACGCCGCTTATTTGAAAAAAATTCACACGGCCCGCTATACGACTGACACACTGCGCTTTGTATTCACGCTGGCAGAATCAGTGCAATATGAAGTGCGTGCCGTAGAACCAATAGGTGGTTATCAGCACCGATTGATTTTTGATATTATTCCAAAAAACCATCCCGACCCGCTGCTGGCGTTAATTCAATCACTGGAGGCTACGGAAACTAAAACTCCGCCCTTTCGCTTAGTGATTGATCCTGGACATGGCGGTGAAGACCCCGGCGCCGTAAGCCCCAATCAGCATTACGAAAAAGACACCGTATTAGCCATTGCCCGCCAACTACGAGATGAAATTAACCGTCGCCCCGGTATGCAAGCTTTTCTCTCACGCGACAAAGATCGCTTTTTACCACTAGCACAGCGAGTGCTGGTCGCCCATCGCTTGCAGGCCGACGCTTTCTTGTCATTACACGCCGACTCCGTCAAATCACCTAAAGCGCGCGGCTCCTCCGTCTTTGTGCTATCGCAGAAAGGAGCCAGTTCAACACTGGCCAAGCGACTAGCACAAAATGCAAATTTATCCGACCTCATCGGCGGCACCACAAATGATCCACAAATCAATGCCGCCCTGCTGGCGTTTTCCAAAGACGGCAAGAAACGTGCTTCGCTACGGCTAGCAAAAGCAGTATTAAAAGAAATTGGTCAGATTAATACACTGCACAAAAAAAATGTTGAGTCGGCAGGCTTTGCGGTTCTCAAATCACCCGCTATTCCCTCAATTTTGGTGGAAACGGCTTTTATTAGCAATCCGCAAGAGGAAAAAAAATTGCTTAGCAAATCATTTCAAAAACAAATGGCTACCGCTATTGCCAATGGTGTAGAAAAATACAAAACCCTATATCATGTGCCAGATTTATGAAACAGCGAATTAAACAACTCTCTCCAGAAGTTGCCAACCAAGTAGCAGCGGGCGAAGTAATCGAACGGCCAGCAGCAGCACTTAAAGAATTAATAGAAAACTCTCTGGATGCCGATGCCACATCGATAGAAATTATCATTGTCGGCGGCGGTGCCGATATGCTGGAAGTGCAAGACGACGGCATCGGAATTGTTGTGGATGACCTACCGCGCACGCTATTTCGCCACGCCACCAGCAAAATTGAAACAGTAGAGGATTTTTTATCCATTAATACTTACGGTTTTCGTGGAGAAGCGCTGGCGAGTCTTGCCGCTGTATCAGATTTTTCCATCGCGAGCCGTGCCGCCGATGACGATCATGGGTATATTTTTTCGCCAGCTATAGTATCTCCCCGACCGCAACCAATGGCTGTTGGCACAATCGTCACCGCTCGAGGATTATTCGCCAATTTGCCGGCGCGACGTCGTTTTTTGCGCACTGCCAGCACCGAAGGTGCGCACTGCGCCAATACTGCCATCATTGCTGCGCTAGCAGCATATACAACTGCATTTAAAGTGACGAGCAATGGTCGTGAACGCCTGAATTTACCAGTGGCAACTGACGGCGGAGAAAGATTAGAAAAATTATTTCCACGGTTACAAGGGTATACGCTACCAGTACACGATGCTGCTAGCGCGTTAACGCTGAATGGACATGTTTTTTCACCAACACTTGGTGCAACTGGAAAAAGTATTGGTCAATTTTTATATGTTAACGGGCGTTTTGTACGCGACCGACTTCTACGGCGTGCCGTTTCCGATGCCTTGCGCAGCATGTCGCACGATGGTGAACCGGGATACGCACTGTTTCTAACCTTGCCGACCGAAGCGGTGGATGTCAATACGCATCCCGCTAAATTAGAAGTTCGCTTTATTGAGCCACGTGCAGTTTTTGAATTCGTTCGCCGTGCTGTTGATAAAGCTCTCGCTATACCACTGGGAGTACCACTAAGTGCTCCAAATAATAATTCGCGGGCCACGACGATAACGCAGTCCGCTACACCATTTTCTACCGCTTCCACTCTCTCCACAACGCGCTTGCCAACTACACCACAACCGCAAGCAGGCAGCAATAAAGAAGCTGTAGAAGCTTGGCGACGTATGTTTAACGAAGCGAAAATAGCAGCGCCGGCACTACCCACCACGGCACTGTTTGGAGAAGAACCGCTGGGACGAGCACTAGGACAATTGCACAACATTTATATCATCGCCGAAAATAACAACGGCTTAGTCGTGGTGGACATGCACGCCGCGCACGAACGCATTTTGTATGAAGACTTAAAAACCGCTTATGACAATGGCAAACTTATAATGCAGCCATTATTGGCGCCAGTATGTGTGCCACTCTCACCAGTGCAAGCGGCAACACTAGCCGAATTTGCTGGAGAATTGGTAGGCATCACGGCAACACCGACTGACAACGACGACGGTAACGTCTCGGCGGTGGCGTCCATTATCGCTGGGCGCGCCGACCCTGCAACGCTATTGGTAGAAATGCTTGATGCTGTCTCCCAAGATACTGCCGCAGGAGAAACTCGTTCGGCACGCGACAGCATTTTGTCTTCGGCGGCCTGCCACGCTGCGGTACGCGCCAACCACCATCTAAATATAGACGAAATGAATGCACTACTACGACGCATGGAAATAACAGAACGTTCCGGCTCCTGTAATCACGGCCGTCCTTGCTGGCAACAAATTGAACGCGGTTATTTTGACCGCATTTTTCGCCGCGGGCAATGACGTTGTCGGCACTGGCAATCGCCGGTCCTACTGCTTGCGGGAAAAGCGACATAGCGCTGCAAGTGGCTACAGCAACAAACGGAGAAATCGTCAACGTTGATTCAGGATCTGTCTATTGCGATATGGATATTGGTACTGCCAAACCAACACCAGTAATGCGCGCTGCTGTGCGACACCATTTGCTAGATGTCTGTCCACCAAATGAATCGTTTGATGCCGGAAAATTTTGTCGTTTAGCTACCAAAGCAATTCGTGACATTCAAGCACGCGGGAAATTGCCGATTTTGACTGGCGGTACGATGATGTATTTTCGTGCATTAACTGCAGGACTGCATCAATTGCCACCCTCCCCTCCAGCAGTACGCCAAGCAATACAAAAAGATTGGCACACGATGGGAGCTGCAGCTATATACCAGCGTCTGAAGGCACTAGATGCGACAACAGCGGCACGGTTGGCACTAACGGATAAGCAGCGCATCACACGAGCGCTGGAGATTGTTACCGCCACCGGCAAGCCACTATCAGCGTGGTTAGCCGATGATAAACCAGTGCCGCAGTTAGATGCGCGATTTGTTTTACTCATTCCATCCGACCGCAAACAATTGCGCCAGCGTATTGCTACGAGGCTAGAGAAAATGTTCACTGGGGGGTTAGTAGAAGAAACGCAGCAATTAATTGAACGCTGGAAGTTATTACCAACAGCACCGCCACTGCGTTTAGCAGGATATTGCCAAGCAGCAGCTTTTTTACGTGGGGAAATAAATAACAACACCATGCGCGACAAGGCATATTACGCCACCTGCCAATTAGCAAAACGTCAATTAACTTGGCTACGGCACTGGCCAAATACGCCGACAACAGTAGACCCTTTTTCTGGCTGCGCATCGGCGCGCTTGATGCAACTGACAACAACAATTACGAAAACACCAAAAACCTAACAAAGCCATAGTGACGCCCCAGCAATGTTGAAAGTAATACGAATAAAAATATTCACGGCGGTACATGCAGCGCCTCTTATTTGCTTTTTTATAACCCCAAAAGGCGTTACGGCTTTGTAAGCAGATGAGTTCAGAGTAAAATCGTTTTTAAGCGCCCGTAGCTCAGTTGGATAGAGCGCCAGGCTACGAACCTGGAGGTCATGAGTTCGAATCTTGTCGGGCGCGCCATTTATTTTACTTTGGAGTAGTGCAATGAGCGTGGAAGACGATATTAAGAAACGCATGCAAAAAACATTGGACGCCTTGCGCACCGATTTGGCAAAAATGCGCAGTGGTCGAGCACATTTGGGATTGTTGGATGCCGTTGTCGTTTCCTGCTACGGTGCGGAAATGCCGCTTGCACAAACAGCAACCGTGACCGTGGCCGATGCGCGTACACTGATGGTATCGCCATGGGACCAAAGCAACGCTGCTGCTATTGAAAAAGCCATTCGTGATTCAGACTTGGGAGTTAATCCCGCATCTGGCGGTTCTGGTATTCGCGTTACGTTACCACTGTTGTCGGAAGAACGCCGCCACGACATGGTCAAAATTATCAGCCGCGAAGGTGAAACTGCCCGCATTGCCGTGCGTAATATCCGCCGTGACGCACTGGCGGATATTAAATCTCAAGTTAAAGAAAGCGCATTAAGCGAAGATGAGGGCAGACGGTTAGAGCAATTAATGCAAAAAATAACTGACGCCAGCATTAGCGAGGCTGATGCCATGATTGAAGAAAAGAAACAAGAATTAATGACCGTCTAAAGTGGGTACACCACTTGACAGTTCTGCTGCCGCATTACGACATATCGCGGTCATTATGGACGGCAATGGACGTTGGGCAAAACAACGCCACCTGCCACGTTACGAAGGACATCGTCGCGGCTTGCAAGTTGCTCGAGCTATGGTGCGAGCTTGTGCCGAACGTCACATTCCTTACCTCACCTTGTTTGCATTTAGCAGTGAAAACTGGCGGCGACCAGCCGTGGAAATTAACGCACTGCTAACCTTATTTGGTGAGGCTGCTACATTATTAAGTGAAGAAATGGTAAACAATGGCGTGCGCGTAGTATTTATTGGTGAGCGGACACGGTTTCCCGTCAAATTACAACGCACCATGACGAATATGGAAACCGTAACCGCCGGAGGCAAAACGTTAAATTTGACGATTGCGGTCAGTTATAGCGGTCGCTGGGATATTGTCCAAGCAGCGGCGGCTATCGCCAGTAACGGTGGTGATTTCACCGAAGATAATTTCAACCTTCACCTTGCCACCACCGATGCACCACCCGTGGATTTGCTAATTCGCACCGGCAATGAACAGCGAATTAGCAATTTCATGTTGTGGCAAGCTGCTTATGCCGAACTATATTTTTCGGAAAAACTGTGGCCCGACTTTGAAAAAACTGATTTTTATTCGGCGATAGATGATTTTTCCGGACGCGAACGACGCTTCGGCGATGTGGGTAAAGCATGTTAATGTCGCGGCTACTCGTTGCCATACCGCTTTTAGTGGCGGCATTGGCTTTGATTATCTGGGGAACGCTACCAATGTGGAAGACGACAATGACAATCGTGGTCTTACTCGCAGCATGGGAATGGGCGCGACTAGCCGGTTTTTCCGGCACTGCCAGCATCGTTTATGTGTTTTTTTTCGCCATTCTTCTCGCCGCTGGCGATACTTTGTTAGCAGGTAATTTACCGGCATCATCTACCGTGTTTGAAAGCGTTTGCTTTTTCTGGATAGTTGGTGCACCTCTTTATATTTTGTTAAATCGGCGATGGCACCCAACAATTTTTGGCGGCCTGGGTATGGTAATTTTGTTTGCTACTTGGCATGCCGCAAACACGCTATTTGCGCAAAATTTGTATACACTGCTAGGGGCATTGGCTGTAGTTTGGACAGCCGATACGGCGGCATATGCTGCCGGAAAAATAGCAGGAAAAACGCCAATGGCACCGACAGTAAGTCCGGGCAAAACGTGGGAAGGATTTTTTGGCGGCATGCTCGCCGTACTATTACTGAGTTATGTAGCACATAAAACGTTTGAACTGCCGTCGCTATTATTATTGGTATCGGCTTTTGCCTTGCTGGCACTATCAGTGCTGGGGGATTTATTTGAATCCGCCGCCAAACGCCATGGTGGCGTCAAAGATAGCGGTACATTACTGGGGGGGCACGGTGGTGTACTAGACAGACTGGACGCCATGTTGCCAACATTACCGTTTGCCGCACTTTTGTCGCCGTGGCTGATATGACTCGCCGCCTGTGCGTGCTGGGAGCAACAGGCAGTGTCGGTAGTGCAACACTGGAGATAGCACGCACTCATCCGTCACGATTTGAGCTTGCCGTTTTAGCGGCTGGAAATGATGACACCACTATGACGCAATTGTGCGCAGAGTTTCGTCCACCGCTAGCAATAATGAATGATGAAGCGGCGGCACAGCGATTAGACCGTAAATTACGCGCTGAACACATTCCCACTCGCGTGACCGGTGGAACAGAAGCAGTCCGAACTGCACCGCTAGAAGAATCTTGTTGTACTGTGGTTGCCGCTATTAGTGGTGCTTGTGGTTTGCCACCGGTACTAACGGCCGCACAAAACGGTTTACGATTGCTGTTAGCCAATAAAGAAGCACTGGTTATAGCTGGCGAATTGGTTATGAACACGGCACGCGCTAATGGTGCCGAAGTGTTACCTATTGACAGTGAGCATGCGGCACTTTTTGAATTACTTGCCGGCAATGACGAATTTGAAAAATTATGGCTTACCGCCTCAGGTGGCGCCTTGTCAAAACTTCCCCTAAACCAATTTGATACGGTTTCTCCGGCACAAGTGTTAGCACATCCAACTTGGTCTATGGGACCAAAAATAACCGTTGATTCAGCAACAATGATGAACAAAGCGTTGGAAGTCATAGAAGCCTCCGTATTGTTTAGTGCTGCATCGGAAAATATCGGTGTTGTGTTGCATCCGCAGAGTATCGTTCACGCCTTAGTAGAAAAAAACGACGGCTCACTTATTGCCCAGTTATCCTCGCCCGACATGCGACAGCCCATTGCCCGTATGCTATCGTGGCCCGATGACAATACCGGCTTTAGGCAATCACCGCCCAAGTGGGAGACATTGTCGTCTTTAACTTTTGCAAAACCGGAAGCGACACGATACCCTTGTTTGCAGTTAGCGCGAGATGCGCTGGCTATTGGCGGTGCCGCACCCGCAGTATTGTCAGCCGCAAATGAGGTAGCAGTAACGCGTTTTTTACGCGGTGACATTAAATTTACCCGCATTGCCCACATTAATACCGAAGCGCTTGAGCAATATGCGCATCACGCGGCAACTACATTAGAAGATTTATGGGCAGCGGATAGCAGTGCGCGTTTATGGGCAGCGGAGGCAACGGCATGACAACGCTGTTAGCTTTTGCTGCAATGATTATGCTGGTGGTAGCTGTACACGAATGGGGACACTATCTGGCAGCACGCTATTTTGGTGTGCGCGTGTTGCGTTTTTCAGTTGGATTTGGTTCACCTCTACTCAAAAAAACAGACACGAATGGTACAGAATGGGTACTCGCACCAATTCCACTTGGTGGTTATGTGCGCTTGCTAGACAAACACACCGCCGAAAGCATGCCGGATGCCAATACGCAACAGACAATGGAAGCGCAAAGTAATTGGGCGCGTTTTGTGATTTATGCTGCCGGACCGATGGCTAACATCGTGCTTGCTTTTATTGTTTTAACCGGCGTGTTGATGGCAGGAGAAAGCGGTCTGTTGGCTCGCATTGGCAAAGTAGAAATCAATTCTCCAGCCATGCAAGCGGGGTTAGCTGGGGGGGACGACATTATGCGTATCAACGGTCAAAAAACCATGCTATGGCGACAGGCACTGCCAGCCATGGCAAATGCGGTGGTTTCAGGTCAAGCTATGAAAATAGAAACCGACAGTGGCGTTTACACTATTCCTGCTGGCACATTGCTACCGGCGGCGGTAGAAGAGGAATTTCTAAAAGCAGTGGGGACATACCCCGACGTTAGCTATTTAACGCCAGTTATTACCGCAGTAGCGCCAGATTCAGCTGCTGCTGCTGCCGGCATTGTTCCCGGTGACACCATTGTTGCAGTAAATGACACGGTTGTTGAAGACTGGCAGGATTTGGTAGATGTAGTGAAAGGACGAGCAGGAATGCCAACTCCCATCATCCTGTGGCGCGACAGCGTTGCCATTACGGTAATGGCAACGCTAGCGACAGCACAAATTGGCAGACAAGTAATTGGTCGCTTAGGCGTTTCGCCGTCTGTGTCATTGGAAAAAATGAACGCGCTATTAGTAACAGTGCAACTGGGACCGTTCGCTGCATTAGCGCAAGCTGCGAAAAGAACCAGTCGCGATGCCATTGGCACATTTGCGTTTTTGGGGCGAATTTTAAGCGGCGATTTATCGTTGCAAAAGAATGTTAGTGGCCCCGTAGGAATTGCCGTAGGTGCAGGTGCAGCAGCCAATGCCGGTTTCATCGCTTGGTGGGGCTTTGTCGCGCTCATTTCCATTAGCTTGGCGGTATTCAACTTGCTGCCGTTGCCGCTACTGGATGGCGGACAGATGGTAATTTGTATAGTACAATCTATCATTCGGCGGCCACTCCCTGACAAAATAATCGGCATTATTGATCGGCTAGGAATCGCATTATTATTATGTATGATGGGAGGGATTATTTTTCTTGATCTCGCAAAATTATGAAAATATCTAAGTTTTTGACACTGATAGTTAATTTTTTAGCGTGTTCCATATTACTATGGTCAGCGCCAGCAACTGCTCAATCTTTTGAGCCTTTTATCGTGAAAGATATTCGTGTTGATGGCTTGCGACGATTTGATCCTGGGGTAGTGTTTAGCCGGTTAGATGTAGAAATTGGCGACACACTAACCGAAGAGCAGGCGGACGATATTATTAATAAATTGTTTGGAAGTGGTTTCTTTCGCTCCGTAGATGTACTACGCAACGATGATGTATTGGTCGTTGCAGTGGAGGAAAACCCCACTATCGCCGAGGTAGCTTTTTCGGGAACAGATGACTTACCTAAAGGAACTTTGGAAAACATGCTCAAGCAAGCCGGCATTGTAAAAGCGCGCGTTTATGACCCAGCACTGACAGATGCCGCAACGACAGCACTTAAGTCCATTTATAAAGAGCGCAGTTTTTATCAAGTGAAAGTAGAAACGGTAGCATCACCGCTACCACGTAACCGTATTGCGCTACTGTTTAATGTGGATGAAGGACCGCAGGCGATTATTCGTTCAATTAAGTTCTCCGGTAGTGAACAATTTTCTTCTTGGACGATAAAGCGGCAGATGAATTTGGAAACACGTGGCCTGCTTAATTATTTCAGCGATAATTATCTGTTTTCAGAAAGCCGTTTAAAATCTGATTTGCAGCGCATTCGTACACTTTATTTGGGAGCTGGGTATTTGCGTTTTGAAGTAGAGTCAGAAGAAGTGGAAGTGTCGGCCGACAAACGCTACATTGATATTCGTATTCGACTAAACGAAGGCGGACGCTATGCAGTAAACGAAGCCGTTTTTGCCGGCGAACTACCTCCCGAGGTAAGTGAAGATAATCTGCGTGAACTAGTGGAACAAGTGCCCGGCGAATTATTCAGCAGCCAAGCAACTGGAGAAACAGTGGAACGCATACGCAACTTGCTAGGTGATTTGGGTTATGCCAACGCCAACGTATCTTATACAAACCAATTAAACGATGATGACTTAACTGTACTGGTAACCTACAAAATTAATCCCGGTCCGGTAATATACGTGCGCAATATCAATATTGTCGGCAACGAGCGGACACGTGACGAAGTGATTCGGCGTGAATTACAACAATATGAGCGCGAGCGTTATTCGCTTACTAAAATCAACCGTTCACAACGACGGGTGCGGCGATTGGGGTATTTCACTAGCGTTAATGTTAGCGAAAAAAATGTGGCTGGCCATACTGACGAAGTAGATTTGACGATAGAAGTCAAAGAAGCCAGTGTTGGCCATTTCAAAATTGGCGGCGGCTTTTCCACTGATAACGAGCTGTCTTTTGACGCCGGCTTAGACACTCCTAATATCTTTGGTAGCGGCAATGACTTTCGCACCGATCTTTCTTGGGGTGACACTGATAAAGATTTATCTTTAGAATTGGATGAGTTCTATCATACCGATGAGGGAATATCTCGCCACATAGGCATAAGTTTTGGTGACAGCTCGTCCAGTGACAACTCTTCCTCTTACAGTATCGACGGTTTTGCTGCCGAGTATGGCTACGGCATTCCCTATTCGGATGACGGCAAATATTTTCTCTATTTATCCTATGAAAAAATTAAAGTCAATCGTGCCAGCGCTTACACTAATTTCACCGATAAGCACGGCAATAATTTAGATTTACTGGTAATCAAATACGGATTAACACACGATACCCGTTCCTCTTATTACTCGCCCACGGACGGTCATCGGATTCAGGTAAACAGTGATTTAGCTATACCACCGCTAGATTTAAAATATTACACGATGGAATATGCACACGACTACTATTATGATATGGCGCGATGGCCGGCACGTCCTATTTTACATTTGGAATTGGGCGCAGGATTTGGCGATAGTTATGGCGGTGACATATACCCCTTTTATGAGCGCTTTTTTGTCGGTGGAACAGGCACCTTACGCGGATTTGACAGCAATTCCGTTGGTTATGCCAAAGACAGCTCTGGCAACTCACTGGGCGGTAAAAGCCGCTTATACGGCACAGTAGAATTTGCCATAGATACCAAGCTCTTTGACACGCAAAAAATTGACTTAGCACCATATCTGGACTTTGGCTCGGTAGGTGAAACAACTAGCAAACTAGGCGATTTTCGCGTGTCCGCCGGTATGGAAATTCGCTGGACATCTCCCATTGGACCGTTAAAATTTTCGTGGGGTAAGGCTCTAAAAAGCAAATCCGATGACAAGCTACAAGATTTACAATTTTCAATCAGTTACTAAGTTTTATCATTAATTTAAATAGGTAATATTATTATGAAAATAAAAACAGCGATATTGATAACAGCACTAACCATTGCCATAAGTGGGGGAGCGCAGGCACAGGAAAGCCAAGTTGCCTTTGTCAATTTTGAACGTATTTATCAAGAATCTAAAGTAGTCAAAGCAGTGCGCGACGAAATTAATGTTACTTTTCGCTCCCGCGAAAAAAAACTGGAAGAACAGGGAGACAAATTGCGCGCTTTGCAGGAAGAATTGCAAAAAGAATCACTCACATTTAGCGAGGCTCAAAAAGAATCACGCATCAGCGAGATAGAGCAAAAAGGGCGGCAATTCGAACGTGACCGGCGGGCCTTGCTAGAAGACCGCGGTGCCATGTTGCAGGAACAACGGCGAACGCTAGACGTGGAAATCGCAAAAATCATAGAGGCCATTGCACGAGAGAAAAAATACAGCATGGTACTTAATCCGTACTTGACCTTGCCGATTTCTGACAACCGCACGCTAACACACAATATTTTGCTGTACGCAGACGCCAGCGCAGATATTACCGGTGATGTCATTGAACGTTTTGACAAGCAGGCACGGTTGAATATTTCACAGTAACCGTACCCACATGCCCTCTCTCACCGATATTGCCAAACAATTGGGCGGCTCTGTTATCGGTGATGGTACAGTAGCGATTGATGGCGTGGCTTCGTTGACCAGCGCACAACGACAACACTTGGCCTTTTATGAATCCCCTGCTCACAAAGATAAACTAGCACGCTCTAAAGCTGGGGCATTACTTGTTGACCAAACCTGCGCCGAAATTGATACCCGTCCACGCTGGGTCGTAAAATCTGCGCCACGACTGCATTTTGCACGACTCGCACAATGGTTACACGCTCCTCAAAAACCAGTGCCGGGTATTCACGCCACAGCCAGAATTTCAGGCAATGCCACAGTACATGAAACCGCAACGATTGATGAAAATGCTGTTATCGGTGCCCAAACTCAAATTGGTCGCAACTGTATCATCGGTGCTGGTGCCGTCGTAGGAAAAAACGCGGTAGTCGGAGATGAATCAATATTGCATCCACGCGCCGTTTTGCACGCAAATACGGTTGTGGGGCGGCGCTGTTTGATTCACAGTGGCGCCGTGTTGGGAACAGACGGCTTTGGTTTTGTGCGTGATGAGCACGGACGGCAGTACAAAATTCCACAGTTAGGTAGCTTACGACTGGGCGATGATGTTGAAGTTGGTGCCAACAGCGCCATTGACCGCGGAACACTGGATGACACCGTTATCGGCAATAGGGTCAAAATAGACAATTTAGTACAAATCGGCCACAATGTGCAAATTGGTGATGATACCGTTATTTGCGGTTGCGTTGGTATTGCAGGAAGCGCTACTATCGGTAACGGCTGCATGATTGGCGGCGGTGCTGGCATTATAGGACATATCACTATTGGTGATGGTGCCATGATTGCTGCCCGAGCAACAGTAACGCACTCGGTACCAGCCGGACAGGCTGTCTCTTCTATCTGGCCGGCGATGCCTATTACGCAATGGCGGCGGCTAGTAGCAACCATGCGGCGGCGCTTTCTCAACTAATTTATATAATCAGAAAATGGAACGACAACAATGAGCGCAGAAATCAACAATACTGACGGCAACTTGATATTGCAGGCTTTACCTCATCGCCATCCTTTTCTATTTGTGGACAAGGTGCTCTCTTATGAATCAGGAAAATCCATTGTCGCGCAAAAAAATGTGAGTATTTCTGAACCCTGCTTTGCTGGACATTTTCCAGAAATGCCGGTTTTGCCCGGAGTTATTATTATTGAAGCACTCGCACAAGCGAGCGCGGTGCTGTCTTATTTATCTCGTGACGATACCGAGACGGATAGCTCTAATTATTTTTATCTTGCCGGAGTGGACAAGTGCCGTTTTCGCCGCATGGTAGTACCAGGTGATACGCTGATACTACACTGTGCTTTACAGCGACATGCTAGAAACTTATTTCGTTTTAACACCCGCGCCGAGGTCAATGGCACAGTAGCTTGTGAGGCGCAGTTGTTAGCTGCACGCCAGAACGATTAATTGTTATGACG
Source organism: Candidatus Persebacteraceae bacterium Df01 (assembly GCA_030386295.1). Taxonomy (NCBI): domain Bacteria; kingdom Pseudomonadati; phylum Pseudomonadota; class Gammaproteobacteria; order Candidatus Tethybacterales; family Candidatus Persebacteraceae; genus Candidatus Doriopsillibacter; species Candidatus Doriopsillibacter californiensis. The sequence continues at coordinate 385,373 of JANQAO010000003.1, forward strand.
ACTATAGAAACAGGCGCTTTTGTTGCTCCCACCGCTGAGCTAGCAGACGATGTTGTCATTGGTCGTAACGCCATCGTTGAAGCCGGTTGCAACATTGAATCCGGTAGTCGCGTGGGCGCACATTCAATTATTTGGCGCGGTACACATATCGGCAAAAACAATCGCATTTTTCCGTTTTGCTCCATTGGCGCCGAGCCACAGGACAAAAAGTTTAAGGGTGAAGAAACAACATTACTCGTCGGCGACGACAACACCATTCGCGAATATTGTTCATTTAATCGCGGCACAGCACTCGGCGGTGGACAAACGCGGATTGGCAACGGCAATTGGGTAATGGCTTATGTGCATGTCGCACACGATTGTTGTATTGGCAACAATACCATCATCTCTAATTGCGCGCAATTTTCCGGTCACGTAGAAATTGACGATAGTGCGATTATCGGTGGCGGTTCGTTGTTTCACCAATTTCGCCATGTTGGTGCTGGCGCCATGGTGGGTGGCGGAGAAGCCATCCGACAGGATATTCCACCATACGCTTTATTCGCCCGCGGCACTATAGCTGTCAATACTGAAGGGATGCGACGCAACGGCTTTTCCTCACACACCATTGTCCGCATGAAAGCAGCCTTTCGCTGCTTATACCGTGCTGATTTACCGCTCGCTCAAGCGCAACAACACATTACCCTCATGGCTGATGAAGAAAATGACGATACGGCGGTAGCATTGCGGAAATTAGCTGATTTTTTGCAGCTAGACAAACTAGAACTTATGCGCCCCACCGTGCGCGCATGACCGATATTGTCATGGCCGCCGGCGAGGCATCCGGTGACTGGCTGGCAGCACAGTTAGCCAATGACTTGCGGCGATTGCGCCCCGACATTCACATTGCCGGCGTAGGCGGTCCCCTCATGCGGGCAGCAGGCGTAGAACTCCTTGCTGATTGCGCACCACTTTCAGTGATGGGCTATTGGGACGCCATTAAACGATTGCCTGCTATTTTATCTGTACGCCGGCGCTTGCTGGCGGCAATACAAAACCGCCGTCCTGCGTTATTTATCGGCATAGACGCCCCTGATTTCAATTTAGGTGTATCACAGCGGGCGCACAGCTGGGGAATAAAAACAGCACAATACGTCAGCCCTAGCGTTTGGATGTGGAGAGCTAATCGCATTCAAAACATTCGTCTCGCTGTTGATTCTGTTTTGTGCTTATTTCCTTTTGAGCTGGCTTACTATGAAAAAAGCGGCGTTACTGCCCATTTTGTTGGTCATCCAGCAGCGAAAACACCAGTGCCGGATAGAGCACGCGCACGCGCCGCATTAAGTATTTCCGATAATGAGCGAGTGATTGCGTTGATGCCCGGTAGCCGTTCTACTGAGTTGCGGCAACATTTGCCATTGTTTGCTGAAACGATTCGGCGCTTATCAGAAATATCAGAAACGGCACGAAAAAATGGACGATTGATTGCTTTAGCCACCGATGAATTGTCCGCAAAAAATATACGCATCGGCTTGCCCAGCGTTGAAGTCCGTGTGGGCGCGACTCAAGAGATATTAGCAGCTGCCGATGTGGCTATGGTCAAATCTGGCACATCCACTTTGCAAGCAGCACTACTTGGCGTGCCGATGGTCATTGTTTATAAATTGTCAACTGTAGCTCACGCGGTAGGTGCGTGGAGACAATTCCGATTACCATTTTTTGGGCTGCCAAATATTTTGTGTGGACGTTTTGTGGTACCAGAATTACTACAAAATGAATTTCAGCCCGTTACAGTAGCGACCGAGCTAAAACGCTTACTTGAATATGAACAGTACCAAACCTCACAAACAGCAGCATTTACAGATATTCGTCAGCGACTGGCCAATGTTGAGGAAATGGCAGCAGCAAAAGCTACACTGGCTATGTTGCCATGAGCAAAATATTAATATGTGGAGTGGACGAAGCTGGACGTGGTCCGTTAGCAGGGCCAGTGGTAGCCGCTGCGGTAGTATTAGGTGGCAATATTATTGAAGGCCTGCGCGATTCTAAAAAACTCAGCAATGCACAACGACGACGTTTGGCACCGCGTATTCGCGACCATTGTTTATCTTATGCACTTGGCGTTTCTACTGTAGAAGAAATTGACCACTACAATATTCGGCGAGCGACGATGTTTGCTATGCAACGGGCGGTAAGTGGTATTATCGTTTGTCCCGATGAAGTATTAGTAGACGGAGATTTTGTTCCTGATTTTCCATATCCGTCTAAACCCTTGATTGGCGGCGACAACTTGGTTGAAGAAATTATGGCGGCTTCTATTCTCGCCAAAACAATGCGCGACGACATCATGCTCAAATATGACGCCGACTATCCAATTTATGGTTTTGCACAACACAAAGGATATTGCACAACCACACACCTGCAGGCATTAGCAGAAAATGGTCCCTGCCCTATTCATCGCCACAGCTTTGCTCCAGTAAAAAAAGCAATGGTAGTGCGCAAAGAACCATAACAATTGTGTTTTTAGAAAGCAATATATAAAATTCAAGTTGGCTAATTGTTAAATGTTTTTTTTACTTTTTAATCGTTCCTTAAATTCATGTTGACGCACCGTTGATTTTATTATTGTGTGCCCACGCTGCTTCAGGTGTAGCCGCACTCAAAAATCGGCGCCGATGAACGGTCAATTCTTTGTTGTTGAGCCTGGGTATCAAATCTCGCACGGCAGCCATTTGCGGCACGTTCATGGACAAATTTGTCAATCCCAGCGACAATAACAAGCGCGTCATTGCCGGATCGCCAGCCATTTCTCCGCACAGCGTGACAGGCTTACGAGCGCGGCGAGCATTATCCACAATGTTCGCCAAGAAATGAATCACCGCCGGATGCATATGTTCATAATAACGTGCTAACCGTTCGTCACTACGATCCACGGCAAGCGTATATTGTGTGAGGTCGTTAGTCCCAATAGAAAAAAAGTCTAAATAGCGAGCAAATGCGCGCATCACATAAATAGAAGCCGGCACTTCTATCATGCCACCGATAGGTAGCTCTGTCGCTTGCTTACGCCGTGCCATACGCAACTGTTCACGGGCATTTTTGATAAGCACCATCGTTTGCTCCAACTCCGCCGGATGCGAAAGCATTGGTAGCAAAATTTTCATATTACCGGCAACCGCCGCACGCAACAAGGCTCGCAGCTGCGTGAGAAATATTTTTGGCTCAGCCAAACAATAACGAATAGCCCGTAATCCCAAAGGATTGGTATCCACTTGATCACCGGCAGTCGATTTGTCCAACCCGATGTCAATGGTGCGAATCACCACCGGCAGTGGTGCTAAGCGTTTGAGTACATAACGGTAAACTTCAAATTGCTCATCCTCATTTGGTGGCTCATCACGATTAAGAAATAAAAATTCGGTACGAAATAATCCGACCCCATCGGCAACTGCGTCCAGCACTCCAGCTGTTTCTTCCGGCAATTCTATATTTGCTTGCAACAAAATACTGTCACCGTCTTTAGTTTTAACGCCCGCACCACGCCGCCGGTGAATGCGCTTATGCGGTGCCGCCTCCGCCGTGCGATTTCTTTCAGCACGATAATGCGCCAATGCCCCTTTGTCTGCATTAACAATAACAGCATTATTGTCCATATCCAGAACCAGCGTGTTACCGTTTTCCACTGCCGCCAGTACACCATTGGCGCCAACAATGGCGGGCATATTCATACTGCGCGCCAGAATAGCCGTGTGCGAAGTGCTGCCACCGGTTTCACAAACAAAACCAACAGCCCCTTCGTGCTTTATCGCAATGACGTGTGCCGGATCCAATTCGGAAGTAACTAAAATATTTCCTGAAACGGAAGCAGCGGTTTTGCGCCTGCCAGGTTTGAGTGCTACTAGCAAGCGATTCATAACGTGCTGAATGTCTTTGCCACGCTCCTGCAAATACGAATCTTGAACAGTCAAAAAATGGGCGCTAACCGCGTTGGTACGACGCTTGATTGCCCATTCCGCATTGCATCGCTCACACGCAATAATGTTTCGCGTTTCTCGACTTAATGCAGGATCATCCAGCAGCAGGCGATACAAGTCCATAAAGGGAAACATCTCCGTAGCACCTTGCATATTTGCCACTTTTTCACACATATCAGACAAATCTTTACGCACTTTTTCCAGCGCCTCGTTAAAGCGTTTTTGCTCGCGGGCAACTTGATTGGCACGCAACGTATAACGCGGAATATCAGATTCGCCAGGCAAGCGCACGTAAGCAGTACCGATTAGCACTCCGGTAGCAACTCCAATACCATCAAATTTTTGCATACCTGACACCACTGCCGGTGCTCCGACAGTAGACGGATTTTTCGCTACAGCAGGACTATCCACACCGTCCTGAAAACCGGCGGCAATAAGTTCCAAAATAGCCGCCACCGCTTTTTTTTCATCTTTGCCTCGAGCGCTAATAATCAATTCGGTATCTTTAGGCGCCACCAACATAAGTAAAGAAGCAATGCTACTAGCATTGGCCGTACGCTTGCCTTTGCTTATTTTAATTTCGCTGCTGAACTGTGATGCCAATTTAGCCAATTGTGATGACGGCCTTGCGTGCAAGCCACGCGCATTAACTATGGTGGCGCACGCCGTTATCACGAGCTTTGCACCACTGATTCACGCCCCATCTCAGCAACTTTGGTAGCAACATTTTTTAACGGCTGACAACGCCGCGTGTACGCTTCCATCAGCATAGCCAAATTTAACCCGCTCACACAAGCGATCTTTTTGTCATCGGTGCTAATTTCACAAGCGATATTGGCGTGTGTAGAGCCAAACAAATCACATAAAATTAATACACCATCGACAGTTTGCCGCAACGCAGTAATGGTTCGTCGCAAACGGGAAGTCATCTCCCCGCAATTTTCATTGCCCAGCAAAGGGATGTCAATAACTTGCTGCAACGGTTCGCCTAAAAAGTGCTGCGCCGCTTCTAACAAACATTCCCCTTGTCGAGATTGCGTAAGCAAAATAATGCCCAACGTTTTTTTTTGCGGCATGACCACAGCGATGATTGTATTTTTCTTTCTTCGCTCTTCGTTTACCAGGTAACCGCACCGTTACTTGCACTACCAACCAGCTGGGCGTATTTTTTTTGAACTCCACTGAGTGTTTTTGTTCGCGGTCTCCAACTGGCACGTCGCCGCGTCAATTCGTCGTCCTCAATATGCAAAGTAAGATTACGATTGTCACCATCAATCGTAATCGTATCGCCTTCCTCAACTAGCGCAATATTTCCGCCTACGGCCGCTTCCGGCGCTACGTGACCAACGACCAACCCATAAGTTCCACCCGAAAAACGTCCGTCAGTAATCAACCCCACACTGTCGCCAAGCCCTTTACCGATAATCGCCGATGTTGGCGCCAGCATCTCGCGCATCCCTGGGCCACCTTTGGGACCTTCGTAACGAATTACCACCACATCGCCGGCTTTAATGCTGTCATTTAATACCGCGTCAAGCGCCTCTTCTTCCGAATCAAACACTCGCGCCGGACCAGTGTGCTGGCGGTTTTTAACTCCAGAAATTTTTGCTACACAACCCTCCTCAGATAAATTACCATACAACACGGCAAGGTGTCCTTCTTGATAAACGGGATTATCCAATGAACGAATCACATCACCCACCAGCGGTGTATCTGGAATATCAATCAACGTTTCGGCAACCGTTTTGCCCGTAACGCCGATGCAATCACCATGTAACAAACCACCGTTTAACAAAATCTTCATTACTTGCGGAATGCCGCCAGCACGATGTAAATCTACCGTCACATACCGTCCTGACGGTTTCAAATCGCAAATTACCGGCGTCCGCGCTCGCACTTTTTCAAAATCACCCAAAGTCAACGGCACATCCGCCTCGCGAGCAATCGCCATTAGATGCAACACCGCGTTAGTAGAGCCTCCCACCGCCATAATAACGGCAATCGCATTTTCAAAGGCCTCCTTAGTCATAATGTCGCGCGGTAACAATCCGCGTTTAATAACGTCCACCAACATCCGCCCCGATGCAGCAGCGCTTTCAGCTTTTTCGGCATCCGGTGCCGCCATGGTGGAAGAATACGGCAAACTCATTCCCATTGCTTCAAAAGCACTGGACATGGTGTTGGCAGTGAACATGCCGCCACAAGAGCCGACACTAGGACAGGCTTTCTTTTCAATCGCCAGCGCATCCGCCGGATCCAGTTTACCAGCCGCCACCTGACCAACTGCTTCAAATACGCTAACAATCGTCAAATCATTCCCCTTGTGGTTACCGGGTTTGATGGTGCCACCGTATACATATATGGCTGGTACATTGATACGAGCAATTGCCATCATGCCGCCAGGCATATTTTTGTCACAGCCGCCAATCACCAAAACGCCGTCTAATTGCTGACCGTTGACTACCGTATCAATGGAATCAGCGATAACTTCACGCGAAATTAGAGAGTACTTCATGCCCGGTGTACCCATAGAAATACCATCCGAAATAGTAATGGTACCAAAAGTTTGCGGCATTCCACCGGCAGCTTTCACTGCATTTTCAGCGCTGTCAGCAAGAACGTTTAAACCAGCATTACAAGGTGTAATAGTGGAATGTGCATTAGCGATGCCCACAATCGGCTTGTCAAAATCATTGTCACCAAAACCCACAGCACGTAACATAGAACGGTTTGGTGAACGCGCCAGCCCCTCGGTAATAATAGAACTTCTTCTTTTGCTCATAAAAATCTCCTAACAAACGGATGCGGAATGTGCGATCATTATAACTTGACTAGCGCCTCCTTGTAGGCTACTATCGCACAGATAAAAAGTGCATTTACAGTCAATTTTCAGATAAAAAACTGTTGTGGCAGTATGTGTTGAGGCACGCGTATAATCCCGTCCGTTCAACTAAGAGAGGATTCTTCTATGAAAAAAACAGCATCTTTTACACAGATGAAATACGGGACCAAAGAGGACTATGAATTGTTGGAATCTCTGGAGCGCGACTATGTACGCACCCTACCCGATCGGTTACTGGCTGCGTTGCGTGGTTTGGAACACACATTATCTGGATATCGTGTGTCACGCTTAGAACACTCTCTGCAATCAGCTACCCACGCTTATGACGCCGGTGAAAGTGAAGAAATGGTCGTAGCCGCATTGCTACACGATATCGGCGACGAACTGGCACCTTACTCACATAGCGAAATGGCAGCAGCAATATTACGCCCCTATGTATCCGAAAAAATTCATTGGATTATTAAGTATCACGGTCTTTTTCAAATGTATTATTACGCCCACCATGTGGGTGGTGATCGTCACGCCCGCGATCGCTTTCAAGAACATCCATTTTTTGATGAGGCAGTACGTTTTTGTGAAAAATATGACCAAAATTGTTTTGACCCGCAGTTTCAATCAAAACCGCTGGAGTTTTTTGAGCAAATAGTGCGGCGAATATTTTCCGCGCCGCCACGTGATTTAAGTGCCACTACTGCATGACGACAATTACCGTTGCAGCAATACAGGCGGAACTGGGTGATACTCCCGCCGGCAATTTAGCGCGAATGGAAAGCCTAGCACGGCAGGCAGCGGGAGCGCACATTATTTTGCTTCCTGAACTTATTGAATATCCTTATTTTTGCAAAACTCAACGCGCTGAATTAATGCACTATGCCACCACCGTCACAGAAAATCGCGCCGTTACCGCGATGCAACTATTAGCTGCCGAATTGCGCGCTGTCATTCCGGTCAGTTTTTATGAAAAGGCTGGACAAGCACTATTTAATTCTTTGGCAATCATTGACGCCGACGGTACACTTTTAGGTGTGTACCGAAAATCTCACATTCCTGACGGCCCGGGGTATCAAGAAAAATTTTATTTTGCGCCCGGTGATACTGGCTTTCGCGTCTGGCATACCCAGCACGGCGTTGTCGGTGCCGGCGTGTGTTGGGACCAGTGGTTTCCCGAAGCGGCACGGGCAATGGCGTTACAAGGTGCGGAGATATTGCTGTACCCAACCGCCATTGGTAGCGAACCGCAATTACCGGATTTACATTCCGCCGCACACTGGCGCACTGTCATGTGCGGTCATGCTGCCGCCAATATGATGCCGTTAGCAGCGGCCAATCGCATCGGCTGCGAGCGTCAAAATGACACTTTCGGTCACTCGGTAGAAGTGGCATTTTATGGACATTCATTTATCGCCGATGAATGCGGCTCCGTTTGCGCCGATGCTGGTAAAACAGAGGCGGTTATCACTGCTGAAGTAGACTTAGCAGCTATTGCTGATAAACGGCAGCAATGGGGAATATTTAGAGACCGTCGTCCTGACTTGTACGGCGCACTACTCACTCGAGATGGAAGCTCATGAACAACACCAAATTAACAAGTACCGCAGCCTATCAGCAGGCAGATGCAGCACATTATCTGCATCCATTCACAGACAACGGCGCGCTAGGAAATAACGCACGTATTATCTGCCGCGCCGACGGCGTATATCTATGGGATACCGACGGTAACCAGCTACTTGATGGTATGTCTGGCTTATGGTGCGTTAACGTCGGCTACGGACGCGCCAGTATTACACAAGCAGTAGCAAAACAAATGGATAAGCTGCCATATTACAACAGCTTTTTTCAATGCGCCACGCCACCGGCAATAGAGCTAGCGCAAACACTAACCGAAGTAGCGCCTCCTGGCTTCAATCGCGTCTTTTTTGCTGGCTCCGGCTCTGAAGCCAATGATACGGTGGTACGTATGTGCCGCTATTATTGGCAATTACGCGGTCAACCACAGCGCACCGTTTTTATCTCGCGTCACAACGCCTATCACGGCAGCACCGTTGCCGGCGTTTCTCTCGGCGGCATGAAGGGCATGCACGCACAAGGTGGACCATTGATTCCCGACATTGTTCATGTGCGGCAACCGTACTGGTACGAAGAAGGACGCGACATGACGCCGGCTGTTTTTGGTCACCAAGCAGCAACTGCCGTTGCCGAAAAAATTGAAGAAATCGGTGCCCATCGTGTGGCGGCATTTATCGGAGAGCCGGTGCAAGGTGCTGGCGGCGTTATCATTCCGCCTGATAGTTACTGGCCGGAAGTACAAAAAATATGTGCGCACTACGACATACCAATTGTCGCCGATGAGGTGATTTGCGGCTTTGGTCGACTGGGAGAGTGGTTTGGATCTCAGCGACTCAATATTGACGCCAAAATAATGCCTATTGCTAAGGGATTAACTTCTGGTTACCTTCCCATGGGTGGAGTGCTGGTGCACGACGATATTGCCGACGTATTGATTAAAAGCGGCGAATTCGCTCATGGCTTTACCTACAGCGGGCATCCGACATGTGCCGCAGCAGCATTGGAAAATATACGCATCTTACGTGAAGAAAATATAATCTCTCGTGTGCGCGATGAGGTTGCACCGTATTTTCAAAAACGCTGGGCTACGTTAGAATCGCACCCGCTAGTGGGAGAAACCCGCGGCATAGGAATGGTAGCGGCACTGGAATTGGTTGCTGACAAGGCTTCTGGACAACGCTTTAATTTTGTCCCCGGCGCCGGTGTGCGTTGTCGTGAACATAGTGCCGCTGCGGGACTTATTATGCGTGCCGTGTCCGACACTATGATTGTGGCACCGCCATTGATTATTTCACCAGCACAAATAGACGAACTCGTTGCTAAAGCACGTCAAGCATTGGATGCGCTAGCAAATGAAATAATAGGATAGTTACTTTTTTTGTTAATCAATTCAATCAATCTAAATAAGGAGAAAATATGATTATTGGCGTCCCTAAAGAAATTAAAAATCGCGAATTTCGTGTAGGCATGACCCCCGAAGCGATTCATCAAGCAACACACCGTGGTCACAAAACGGTGGTGCAACACTTAGCTGGAGAAGGTATCGGTGTTGCGGACAACGACTATCGTGCTGCCGGCGCTAAAATCGTTAAAACGGCGCAAGAGGTATTTAAAGCCGCCGACATGATTGTTAAAGTCAAAGAACCACTAGCGAAAGAGCGACGGATGTTGCGCAAAGGTCAAACCTTGTTTACTTATCTACATTTGGCCGCCGACAAAACACTAACGCAGGAGTTGATGAAAAGCAGTGCTGTGTGCATTGCTTACGAAACCGTTACCGACGCCGCAGGACGATTGCCACTTCTGGCACCAATGTCCAAAGTTGCTGGACGATTAGCAACGCAAGCGGCAGCACACTATCTACAACGTTTTGCTGGCGGCATGGGCAAACTCATTGGTGGTGTTCCCGGCGTATTGCCGGCTAGCGTACTGGTATTAGGAGGTGGCATGGTCGGACGTAATGCCGCACGTATTGCCTTAGGCATGGGTGCAATGGTAACTATCGTAGACAAAAGCGCTGATGTGATGGATGACATTACGCGCGAGTTTAACGGCGCAGTAACAACTTTACACTCTACCCCAGCAGCGCTTGCTGCTGCCGTAGCGCAAGCAGATGTCGTCATTGGTGGTATCTTAGTGGCAGGCGCAGCAGCTCCTAAAATTATCAGCGACAAGATGGTGAAATCCATGCGCGCCGGTAGCGTCATCGTCGACGTGGCCATTGACCAAGGCGGCTGTATTGCCACCGCTAAGCCAACCACACACGATAATCCGGTATACAAAAAACACGGCGTAATACACTATTGCGTAACCAACATGCCAGGTGCAGTACCGCACACTTCCACTTACGCGCTAAACAATGTGACTGTGCCATTGGCGTTGGAAATTGCTGACAAGGGATGGAAGCGTGCAACACAGGAAAATTTGCACTTACAAAATGGCCTCAGTGTAGTGCAGGGCGCTCTAACCTGCCCACACTCCGCAGCGTCGCTCAAAATAAAATACACCGCGGCGAAAGATATCCTAAATATTTAACGGCGCTTAAAAATCAATCCGGAAAAGTCTCCAAGTTAGTCAATAAAGTAACTTAACCTTTAGTAACTGGCATAACGCGCCAGTTAACTTAAAGGCTTGGAAAACAAAAAATTGGAGACAATTCCATATTCCCCGCTCTTGTGCGGGAAAGTGGTCGAGAAACGACGTATTAAAGCTTGCCTAATTTATTGGCAAACACGTTTATTAACTTAGGATAAATATCCGCCTGTCGACTAATAACTGATTATCAGACTTAAGGTGCTAACCCTGAAATGTAAGCGGCCAACGAGGTAATTTGCTCATCACTAAGTTTAGTGGCAATCGCCTGCATAATGCTGTTTTCACGCTCACCTGAAGCGTAAGCACGCAACGACGACGCGGTATATTCGGCATGCTGCCCTGATAGTCGCGGATACACCGGCTCAATACCTTCACCAGCAGGGCCGTGACAAGAAGCGCAAGAGGGGATACCGTCAGCAATAACACCACCACGATACAATTTTTCAGCACTTTGGGCTAGTTCCATATCTGCCGCACCAGCAATAACAGGTTGCTGCTCGCTCAAATAAGCAGCAACGTTAGCAATTTCAGCATCACTAAGTCCTTGTGCCATTGCGGACATGATTGCATTTTTGCTCATGCCATCACGAAAGTATTGCACTTGTTTGTAAAGATACTCGCCATGCTGCCCAGCTAAAATGGGATTGGCTGGAATGATACTAACACCCGCTACCCCGTGACAGGCTAAACATTTGCTTTGGTACAGCGTTTGACCTGCCGCTGTATCGGCGCTAACTAAGTCATTAGCGATAGCGCCAGCGGCAACGAAAAAAGAAAAAATAAGAGTGATAAATTGATGCATAGTGAATTATTCTAACATCTTTCACTACTACAATTCAGATTACTGTACAAGTCAAAGTGCATAACGTCTTTTTTCTCATCTATTTTAAATACGCGAGCCACTTTAAAGAGCGAGCATCAACATCGGCAAAAATACGTCAAGCTTTTATATGTAATTTATATATGTATATGATTTAATTATATTTAACTACTACAGCAATTTTGTTGTAGCTCCCTGCATTAGCGGTTGCAGTATGCGTCGTTGCGAAACTAAAATAAACAAACTTGGCAGCACCATCAACATGGTGATGATAAAAAACAACGTCCAGTTGCCGCCCAACCCGTCGACCAAAAAACCGCTTGCTGCCGCCATGGTGGTACGCGATAAATTTCCTAACGACGCCAGCGCCGCGTAATGTGTGGCGGTGTGGGCTCGATCGCACAACTGAGACAAAAAAGCAACAAAAGCCACCGTGGAAATCGCCGTAGTAAATTGGTCGGTCACCACTGCCGTGATAAACAGCCAGCGTTCGGGAAAAAACGCCAGTACCGCAAACAGTAAGTTGGTTGATGCCATCGCGATGCCACCAAGCAAAATGCCACGAAACAGACCGTAGCGGGCGTTAATAAAACCACCTAATATGGAAAAAGCACTCACTGTTATCGCTCCCAACCCTCCAGAAACAAGTCCAATTTCAGATTTAGTAAAGCCGATTTCTTTGTAAAAAAGTAATGACATGCGTCCCAAAAAAGCTTCGCCAATTTTGAAAAAGAAAATAAATGTAAGCAAAAGCAAACCCAGTTGAAGTGAATATTTCACCACAAAACTCTTTATCGGTTGTACATAAGCGTTTACCGCCAATGTGGGCATACCTTCCCAGTTGAACGTGGGAGCTGCAGATATTGGCGCCTCGCGCACAAACCACACCAACAACAACATACTCAGCACAACAACCACAATCAACCCAGCGTAACCGGCTTGCCATGCATTCACGATGCCCGATTCTTGTAACCATTGCACAAAAGGCAGCGCCAACACTTTACCGCCACCAAAACCCAACCACCACCCCGATGTCGTCATCGCCGCACCGGCGCCCAATTTTTGAGGTTCCTCATGACGAACCTGTTCAATGCGCAAGGCGTCAATCGCCACATCCTGTGTGGCACTGGCCAACGCGATAATAAAAATAAGCAAGGACAGCAACCACAACCCACCTTCCTCAGCGGCGTCCACATAAAACGCAATGCCCAACATAGCGATGGCAATAACGCTCTGCATTAGCACAATCCACGCCCGCCTCCGTCCAAGCATCTGGGAAAGAAATGGAATGCGAACACTGTCCACTACCGGCGCCCACAAAACGTTAAAAGCGTACACCGAAAACACCAAACCAAATAACCCAATGCCAGAACGCGAAATACCTTCTTCTTTGAGCCACAGCACCACCATAGAGCTAATGAGCAGCCACGGAAAACCGCTGATAAATCCCAACAATAAAATTTTTGCCATGCGTGCATCGCGATAGACCACTAATGTTTCGCGCCAATTATTAGAATTTGTCATATTCTGCGTCCATATCAATTAATTTAATTTTATAGGACATTCGTTTTTATTATTGTTTTTTTCTTTACAATTATTTTTATTCGCTCAAAAATAAAAATAACCTTTACGAGTCCGCCTTTATCTGCAAATCAAATAACACTCACGGCAAAATTCTGGTCCCCGCACCGACATCGGTAAAGCATTCCAACAGTAGCGAATGCCGCGCCGTTCCGTTGATAATACGGCATGAACGCACCCCTCCCTTAACCGCTTCTAGCGCGCAATCCACCTTGGGCTTCATGCCGCCGGCAATCACGCCATCGCGTAACATCTTGCGTGCCGCCGCCGCGTTGAGTTCAGTGACTAATTTGTTTTTTTTATCCAACACACCCGCCGTATTTGTTAATAAAAACAGCGAATCAGCCGCCAGCGCAACAGCAATGCGCGAGGCAACCAAATCCGCATTAATATTAAGTGTTCTGCCCTTGTCATCGGCGCCAATAGGCGCAATGACGGGAATAAAATCCGCACCGTCCAATGTCACCAGCAAATCAGCATCAACAGATTCGACTTTGCCAACCAACCCAATATCCACTTCACCGGCAGCACCAGCTTTCATTTGGCGAGCGCGAATGAGACCACCGTCTTTACCGGTCATGCCCACTGCTCGCGCTCCGTGAGAATTTATTAACTGTACAATTTGTTGATTGACCAGTCCGCCTAACACCATTTCAACGATATCCATAGTATCACTATCGGTATAACGCATACCCTCCACAAAGCGGCTCTTAAGCCCCACTCGCTCCAATGTACGGTTGATTTGCGGCCCACCGCCATGTACCACCACTGGATTAATACCAACCAATTTTAATAGTGTCACATCAGCAGCAAAAGCCTTTTGCAAATCCTCATCAATCATGGCGTTACCACCGTATTTAATAACGATAGTTTTGCCGTGATAACGACGAATGTAAGGTAGTGCCTCGGCGATAACGTGAACTTTACTGGCGTTTTCGGAAGGAGTCATTACAGCGGAATTATGACAGATGTACCTTCAAACTCGCTGGTAAGTACCGCCCGCGGCGGGAAGAATTTTACCTTCCATTTCCAATATCAACAGCTCGGGCAACAATACCTGCGCTACCATACCGCTACGTTCGGCAATATCATCCACCGACGTTGGCTCAAAATCAATAAAAGAAAGCAGTTCACCCGGTTTTGGTGGCGGTGGCAACGGCGTTTTCGGCGCGCGCAATTTTAATTCTTCCAGCACATCGCTAACATTTTCGGCTAATTTAGCTCCCTGTTTAATCAACCGATGACAACCGCGATGCAGCGGCGAATTGATAGAACCGGGTACGGCGAAAACCTCACGTCCCTGCTCCGCAGCCAATTCAGCGGTGATAAGTGAGCCACTTTTTACCGTTGCTTCTACTACCAAACAGGCACGCGCTAACCCGCTGATAATACGGTTGCGGCGCGGAAAATTGCCCGCCATCGGCGGCGTGCCTAAAGGAAAATCACTCACCATCAAGCCACCCTCTTGCACGATTTTCATAGCGATTGTGCGGTTTTGCTTAGGATAAATAATATCTATACCCGTACCAAGCACCGCCACCGTACCCGCCGGACCTTGCAGTGCGCCACGGTGGGCGGCGCTATCCACACCTTGCGCCATACCACTGACCACACCCACGCCGGCTTCCGACAAGGCTCGGGCAAAAATTTCGGTGTTTTTTACTCCGGCCGACGACGCACTGCGACTGCCCACTACCGCTACCAACGGTCGGTTTGTCAGCACGTGACTGTCACCCATCGCATACAGCAGTGGCGGTGCATCAGTAATCTCCAAAAGCAACGGAGGATAATCCTTATCCGCCAACGTTAAAATTCGGCAATTCTCCCGTTCTGCCCAACGACAAGCTGCCTTTACGTCTTTTTCGTTATTATCGTTTTTGATGTTTCGTGCCACTCTTGCTGGTACGCAAGCACTCAACTCGGCAATACCGGCACGCCGTGTCTGACCGGGACTGCCAAAAACGCGTAATAATTTGCGCATAGTGGTCGGTCCGACCCCGTCAGTCATAGACAGCGCTAACCAATCTTTCAATGCAAAATCATCAGGCATGGCGTTAAAATACACATTTTACTCCGCTCATTATCATCTATTATCCTTATGCTTCCCATTGTCAAATATCCACATCCCATTTTGCGCACTCCGGCACAAGAAATTAGCACCATTAGTGATGAGTTACGGACGTTGGCCGATGAGATGTACGCCACCATGCTGGCAGTACGCGGCATTGGTCTCGCCGCACCGCAAATCGGACGCAGCCTGCGATTAATTGTCGTTGATGTGAGCAAAGAACGCAACCAACGCATCACGCTTTTTAATCCGCGTATCACCACCCAAGAAGGCACAGGTGAAGGAGAAGAAGGTTGCCTTTCTATTCCCGGCGTCAGCGCCACTATCAAACGCACTGCTTCCGTATGCGCAAGTGGTCTCAACAGCCAAGGTGAAATCCATGAGATAAAAGCCGAAGGCTTACTCGCTGTCTGCCTGCAACATGAAATAGACCATTTAAATGGCGTGCTGTTTGTAGATCATTTAAGTCGTTTTAAGCGCGAACGATTGTTGGGGAAATACCACAAACTGCAAGAAACAAACTTAAAAAATAACGGCACACTGCCTACCCAATGAAGCTGATTTTTTTTGGCGCCGGTAGCTTTGCTATCCCTGCTTTGCAAGCGCTCGTGAACATACACGACATCTGTCTTGTTATTTGCCCACCACCCAAACCTGTCGGTAGAAACATGCAACAAAAATCTTGCCCACTCGCACAAGTGGCACAAACACTGGCATTACCCCTTATAGAAAATACGGAGGTGGCTACTATCCGTAGTGATATTCGTCAGCAACAAGCCGACGCGCTCGTCGTCTGTGACTACGGTCATCTGTTGCCAACGGACATGCTAACTCTGACACCACGCGGCGCACTCAACATTCATTCATCATTACTGCCACGGTGGCGCGGCGCAGCTCCCATCCTGCGGGCGCTACTCGCCGGCGATAACGAAACCGGCGTAACCATCATGCAAATGGATGCCGGTTTGGATAGCGGTAAAATATTACTGCAGCAAAAAACGCCCATCATGCCAACCACAACTGGCAGCGAATTACATGACACGCTAGCAATGATAGGCGCGCAACTAATTATTCAGGTATTGAGCGAAAATCCAACCGCAGTAGCGCAAGACGACTCACAAGCAACTTATGCAAAAAAAATTACTAATGTTGATCGCCAGTTAAATTTTAATCAACCCGCCATAGCAGCTTGGCGACAAGTCCGCGCCTTTGCGCCGCAACCGTGCGCTTATACAGTGCTAGCCGACAAACACATCAAAGTGCGCACCGCCACTGTGCGCAATGTTCAAGGTACACCAGGAGAAATTTTGTCAATCAGTTCCGACGGTATTGTAATTGCCTGCGCAAATAATGCGCTAGCACTATTAGAAGTTCAGCGGGCTGGCAAGCGGTTTATTACGGCGGCAGATTTTTTGCGCGGCTTCAAGTTGCCTATACAGAAAACGGCGAGCATAATTTAGAGTTTCGCGCCCCGGTAGCTCAAAAGGATAGAGCAGGCCCCTCCTAAGGGCAAGGTTGGACGTTCGAGTCGTCTCTGGGGCGCCACTGGTTTTTAGCTTGCACTTCACGCCTTGCAATCGGACAATTGCAAGCATTGTGAATTTTCAATTTTGGCGAAACATCCTTTTTTATATTTTTAGAATGACAATTCTCACCAAAAAATCACGCTAACTGATGCCTAAAAAAGGCATCCCCAAGGGGATTTGAACCCCTGTTGCCGCCGTGAAAGGGCGGTGTCCTAGGCCTCTAGACGATAGGGACATCATACTTTTGTGGAGATAAGCGGGTTCGAACCGCTGACCTCTTGCATGCCATGCAAGCGCTCTACCAGCTGAGCTATATCCCCGAACGGAAGCCGTATTGTAGGATATTTCAAAGCCTCTTACAAAACTGCATACTACCATCCGTAACGTAATATATCAGAAAGAAGATTGTGCCACTTTGAATTATAAAAAAATTGACTATGTTTATTTGCAATTAGTAGCACAAAAGAATCCACTCATCACAACATGCCAAACACTTTTTTGTCTACTGAAATCATCAATTATAAAAAAAACGTTCGTTCGGTGTCATCCCTCTCTTCGCAACTAAAAATAACACCGGTGACATCGCTAAAAAAATAAAAAATTCCGCAGTATTACCATTGCCGAACCATACTCAACTAAAAATCGCTTGGCAAAATTAACAGTAACCTTGCGATAAGACAATAGACATTTCTTACTCAGCAAACGTTTTCTCAGTCACTGTAGTCAAGTTTCATAAAATATTTTATAGTGCTTTTCTCCCTCATCGGATTAAAGTTGAATTGTCACGCCAATCAAAATCACTTATATTCTTAACTTGCACTAAAGGCAAATGTGAGGTATATTTCGCCGAAACATTCCATTACGTTATTTTCTAAAAGAGAGAGAGGGAAATGCAATGACGGCATTAGACGAGCATATTTCGCAGCCTGGGCGAAATGATTTAGTTAAGCAGGTACGTGAAAAAATTGATGCCCTTGGCATTGATTACGTTTATTATCAATTTATCTCGGTGACTGGCAGAATTGTGGGCAAAGGTATCCCCTCTGACCACTGGGAGCGTACGGCGCGAAATGGCTTTCAGTTGGTGTATGGAGCAACGGCTAATTTGTACACTGACCGCCACAATAACTACATCGGCTATGGCGCAGAATCATCGGAACTGGTCGGCATTCCTGACCCAGAAACTTTTGTACAATTGCCGTGGGATAAGCGCGTGGCTCGAGTATTTTGCACCTGCTTTCGCAATCGAGAAGAAAGTGAAGACCCAGGCGGTTTGCTGGCATCGGATTGTCGCGGCAATTTTCGCCGTATGCATCAGGATTTTGAGCAGGAGCACGGCATGCATTTGCGCTCCGGCATGGAACCCGAAATGATGTGGCTCAAGCGCGGTGAAAATGGTCTGCCCGACGGGGGCTACACCAAGCCCAATTGCTATCACATTGACCAATTTGAAGCGTTGCGGCCGATATTTCTGCGGGTAATAGAATATGCTCGCGCAATGGGACTAGACATGGTGCAAGGCGATCACGAAGATGCGCCAGGACAGTTAGAACTTAATTTTGAGTTCGATGATGCCTTACGCACCTGTGACCGATTGACTACTTATCGACAAATTTGCGCTCAAGTAGCACGTGAAAATGACATCATCGCCTGTTTCATGCCGAAACCTTTTATGGGAGTCTCAGCTTCCGGCTGCCACCAAAATTTATCACTGTGGCGCGGTGGTAAAGATGAAATTAACATATTAGGGCATAAGACCTTGCCGGGCATGGAAGGTGCCTACGCGCATCGCAAGGGCGGCGAAAATCTGTTTATGCCCGACCCTGCCGTAGATGCAAAAAAACCGGGGCCGGTAGGGTTGCAATGTATCGGTGGTGTGGTGGAGCATTTACCCGCATTAACAGCAATTGGTTGCTCAACGGTAAATTCCTATCGTCGCTTGTGGGATACAGGTTTTTGGGCACCTGTGTATTCGGATTGGGGTTATCAAAATCGTACCTGCGGTTTGCGCGTTTCGGCGCCAGGACGATTTGAGTATCGTGCAGTAGATTCGGCAGTAAATCCATATTTGATGTCCTCGGCGGTGCTGGCTTCTTTTAGCGACGGTATCAAAAATAACATGGACCCAGGTGAGCCAGAATCGCGTAACATTTATGAAGCTATAGAACAAGGTAAAAAAGTTAAAAAATTACCTCTTACTCTTGGTGAAGCTTTGGATCGCTTATCCGAGGATGACGTGATTAAAGACAACGCATTACCGGAAGAGATGTATCGCGTGTTCATGCATTACAAGCGCAACGAGTGGGAAACATTTTTGGCGACAGTTACCCATTGGGATTTGGAAACCTACTGGGATTGTTTGCCCTAATCTACAACACTAAACTAAATAAGGAAATATATTATGTGCGGAATTGCAGGATTAATCCATCGCGGGGAAAGTGCCGATATAGGCGACGAAATGACCCGGATGTTGCTAGCACTCAAGCATCGCGGACCGGACTCTACCGGTTATGCCCTTTATGGCGACGGCACTGACGACGATTATGTGATGCGAGTTAAACTAGCTGAACAAGCCGACTTACAGAGCGGTTTTGGCATTCACGAGCGTATTCGTGTCCGCCGCGAGGAAGTAATAAACCGCTTGCAGGAGCGCGAGGTTGAAATCGTACAAAACGAAGACGCCACCGAATATGCGATGCGGGTGCATTTCAAAACTAACGGCGACACACGACATCTAGCCAATTATCTGGAAGACATAGATGGCGTAGAAATTTTATCGCTAGGACACTGCTTGGAATTAATTAAAGATTTGGGCGATGCAGATGATGTGAGCAAGCAGTACGGATTGCGCAAATTCCGTGGCACCCATGCTATCGGTCACACCCGTATGGCAACGGAGTCCGATGTGGACATTCGCTCTGCTCATCCGTATTGGGCTTATCCTTATGCTGATATTTCCGTCGTTCACAATGGTCAATTAACAAATTACTGGACAATGCGACGGGCACTGGAACGGTGTGGGCATCGCTTTATGTCTAACTGCGACAGCGAACTGTTAGCAGTATATATCGCTAATCGCACAGATGCCGGAGACGATTTGGAATCCGCCCTACAGCGTTCAGTAGAAGAATTAGACGGCGTATTCACTTACATAGTCGCGACATCTAACGCTCTCGGTATGGCCAAAGATGTCATGGCAGCTAAGCCGATGGTATTGTATGAAAGCGATACTTTTATCGCTTTGGCGTCGGAAGAGGTAGCAATTCGCTCCATTTTTCCACACGAAATAAATTCTTATGACCCCTACGAAGGAGAAGTAAAGATATGGCAGAGGAATTAACCGGCGGCGCTCTTATCGGGCGCAACCAACAAATCTTTTTCAATGCTGAAGCCGGTGATAATCGTTTTGTATATCCCGACTCGGCGGAAGTGGATTTTTCCAATAAGGCAGCTTTTGACGCTTCTGATATGGATACCACGAAAATCAATAAAAAATTACGGGCATTAATAAGTGATGGTCATGGGCATATCACGATTAAAAACCCGGGTGCTAAACACTCACTGGCGGTGGGGATTTTGAATCGCTTGCAGCTGGAAATTGATGGTAGTTTGGGATACTTTGGATGCGGTCTCAATGACGGTCCTACCGTACGCATATCAGGACGCGTAGGTTGGTCATGCGCCGAAAATATGATGTCAGGCGTCGTAGAAATTGCTAAAAATGCAGGTTCCACATTTGGTGCAGCATTGCGTGGCGGAGATTTAGTGTGCCACGGCGATGTTGGCGGTCGTACCGGTATCTGCATGAAAGGCGGCACAATTATTGTTGGCGGTCGTACCGGCGCATTTTCTGGTTTTATGATGCAACGAGGTCGTATGATTGTTTTAGGCGATGCCGGTGGAAATCTAGGCGATACCATGTATGACGGTATCATTTACGTTGGAGGAAAGATAGACAACCTTGGAGTAGATGCCGTAGAGGGCGAAATGACTGATGCCGACTGTGCATGGCTGCGCCGTAAACTATCACTGTATGGCATGGACGCACCCAACGGTATTGAAAACATGACTAAAATCGTTTCCGGCAAACAGTTGTGGAATTATGACAATCTAGAGCCGACAGAAAAGAAAATCGTGCTTTAAAAAGGTAAGAAAAGAGAGAACCATGACAAAAAACAAAAATCCTGCCGCGCCGGCCGAAAGCGCGACGCATATTTTAGGGAAAAGCGCGGTCTTTACACCGGATGTTATTAACGACATTCACGTCAAGGCCGAGCTGGGGCGCTATCGGATGCGCGGTTTCTCTATGTTTAAGCAAATTCCTAACTGGGATGATTTGACTTTTTTACCTGGTACTTTAACGCGCTTTGTGATTGAAGGTTATCGCGAGAAATGTCTGACCCGCACTATCCTTGGTCCTAAAGCTAAACGCCCATTAGAACTGGATATTCCTGTCTATATCACCGGCATGAGCTTTGGTGCTCTATCGTATGAAGCAAAAATTGCTCTAGCGCGTGGTGCAACAATGGCCGGAAGCGCCACTTGCTCAGGTGAAGGTGGGATGATTCCCGATGAACGTCGTTATTCCACCAAGTGGTTTTATCAATGTATTCAATCACGTTACGGCTTCAACCCTCATCATTTACAAATGGCTGACGCTTGTGAATTTTTTATCGGACAGGGTTGCAAAGTAGGATTGGGCGGGCACTTGATGGGACAAAAAGTCACTGACCAAGTGGCAGAAATGCGTTCACTGCCAGCAGGGATTGATCAACGCTCACCAGCACGACATCCGGATTGGCTGGGACCTGACGATTTAGCACTCAAGATTAATGAAGTTCGTGAGGCAACGGATTGGGAAATTCCCATTCAGCTAAAACTCGGATCAGCTCGGGTGTACGACGATGTCCGCATGGCGGCAAAAACCGGTCCGGATATGATTTATATAGACGGAATGGAAGGTGGCACAGGTGCTGGACCACATCTAGCTACAGAAGAAACTGGGGTACCGGGTATCGCGGCCATTCGCCAAGCAAGAAAAGCGCTGGATGACGTCGGAAAAACGGGTGAAATCAGTTTAGTATATGCTGGTGGCATTCGCAACGGTGGCGACATAGCCAAAGCATTGGCGCTGGGAGCAGACGCTGTCGCTATCGGTCATGCCGCACTCATTGCGCTCAACTGCAACAAAAACACCGCAGAATCGGATTATGAATCGGAAATCGGCGTAAAAGCTGGTAATTGTTATCACTGCCACACTGGTCGTTGCCCTGTCGGCATAGCCACACAAGACCCAGAATTACGCAAACGCCTAGATCCAGATGAAGCAGCAATACGCGTGTACAACTTTTTACACACATTAGCGATTGAATGCCAAATGATGGCACGTGCCTGTGGAAAAACTAATGTACACAGCTTGGAGCCAGAAGATTTAGCAGCATTAACAATGGAGGCGTCAGCGATGGCAATGGTTCCACTAGCAGGAACACAACACACGGTAGGTCGCCCAGATATGAATCGCTATTAAAAATTATTCAAAGAGAGATTAACAATGACAAATGCAAATTCTGGAAAAGAGCCTATTGTTGGTTACCGCTACGATGTTAACCTATTGCCTGACATGGATATGCTCACCCCTTTTTTAAAGGAATATTTAAAAATCATGAACTGGAAAGATCTGAATTGGCTGGAGGACGTGCATATGGGTTATGAAGAAGGGCGCCCTGCGGTATTTGATCGTAATATCAATGGCTGGGTGACAGTCCCTGAAGGTATGGACTTGCCCGACAACCAGCAAGAGCGCGACATGATCGCACGCGAATTGCTCGTAAAGTTTCAAATGTCAGAACGTCATCCGTTAGTAGCTCTCAAAAAAGCCTACGGCAAAGTATAACGACAGATTTCTTGTCCAAAATAAAAATATAACTTATTGAATTCTATTTGAATCAGGTTATGATTGATCATAACCCTATATGTTGAGCGCAAGCAAAAGCGTATAATTAAAGGTGGCGGGTCTCCCCGCATGGCACGATGAAAACCGGGTCAGATTCGGAAGAAAGCAGCCCTAATTATCCTCTGCCAGTGCCGGGGAAATGACTCGCCGCTTAGTTTTCAACATATGTCTCAACCATTTCTTTCACTGGCGCGCAAATGGCGGCCACAGCGTTTTTCCGACTTGGTTGGACATGAACATACTGTACGCGTTTTGCAAAACGCAATGCGCCAAAATCGCCTGCATCACGCTTTTTTATTTACTGGTACGCGTGGTGTCGGCAAAACCACACTAGCTCGCATTGTTGCCATGATGGTTAATTGTGACAATAGCGCCGACAGCGAACCTTGCCTACAATGCGACGTCTGTAAACAAATCGCTGGTGGTCGGCTACTAGACGTTATTGAATTAGACGCAGCCTCTCATACCCAAGTAGACAAGATTCGCGAATTACTGGAAGGTGCTTCATACCCACCGTCACAGGGACGCTGCAAAGTCTTTATTATTGACGAAGTACATATGCTCAGTAAATCAGCTTTTGCTGCTATGCTCAAAACACTAGAAGAGCCGCCTTCCTACGTAAAATTTATTCTCGCCACTACCGACCCCCAAAAACTACCTGCCACTATTTTGTCGCGTTGCCTGCGCTTTAGCTTACGACCATTAAGCAAAGAACAAATTGCCGCACACTTGGCGGTAATTATGAAAGCAGAAAAACAACAATACAACGATGACGCTTTGATGGAAATTGCCCGGTTGGCGTGTGGCAGTATGCGAGATGCATTGAGCTTGTTAGAACAAGCTATCGTCCATAGCGATGGCAAACTAGAAGCCGCCGAAGTGCGCCGTATTAGCGGGCAGCCCGATATCGGCATATTAGGTGATATTTTACGTGCTGTGGCAACGGTCGACGCTAGTAGCATTGCCAATATTGGTAAAGCATTGGCAATGAATGGTGCCAGTTTTGATGCAACTCTCACCCGGCTGGCTGCTCTCATTTACCAAACAGCACTTTCCCGCGTAGCACCAAACGCTGTCGGCGATGATGACGAGGAAACCACACTCATTAAAGAAATTGCAAAACGTTTTGATGACGAATTGCTGCAAACATTGTATGAAATCGCCGTGCGCGGACGGCGACAATTGCCGCTAGCGCCGGATGAACAGACGGGCTTTGAAATGACATTATTGCGAATGATGCTGTTTTCGCCAGCACAGAATTCTGCAGCTTCTGCTGCTACCATCCCTACAGCATTACCTACTACTCACGAGGCAGTCACACCAGCCGCCTCCAACAGTCGTTACAGTGCCTCATCACCAAATAAAACTGCGCTGACAAAACCACCTACAGCCAGTAAGAAAACTCCCAAGAATTGGGAAGAAACACTTCAACAATTACATATCCCAGCGCTGACATTGGCCGAAGTCTGCACCATGCAAACTTTAACCGCTAATGGCGTCAAATTAAGTCTGGATATCTCACAAAGCAACATTCGGCGATTTTTACCTGAGTTAGAAACACAATTGCGCGATATATTCCACGATCGCTTTACTGTAACCCTTGCGGATGGCACCGATAATACTGCAACCACCGCATTGCATGAACGGCGGACGACAGCAGCAAAAGAAAAAACTTTTGTGAGCAACGTGTTAGCCACCGTTCCTTCTGCTCAACTAATTCCCGACAGCATTCGCTTATTTGAACAGCAAGAGGCCACTCATGATAGATGATACTTTTAACGTAAAAAAACTCGGTTCGCTACTAAAAAACGCGCGGCGAGTCCAAGAAAATCTAGAAAAAACACAAAGCGAAATAGGTGCCTTGCAAATCACTGGCGAGTCCGGCGGTGGCATGGTACGTATCGTTGTCAACGGCGAGCGGCTAGTACGCAAAGTGCACATTGACTCCACCCTACTCACTGACGGCGATATGCTACAAGACCTTATAGCCGCCGCTATGAATAATGCCATGCAAAAAGCGGAGGCGGAAATTAATGAGAAAATTCAATCATCGCTGAACAACGAACTGAATGCCGAGTAATTTGGGAATGCTATAATTTACTAATGAAAATACGTTTTTTCCTATCGTTATTGCCCATTTTTTTTGTGACTACCGCACCAGCCGATCAGCCTGGAGACGACGCTTTGGCTAAATCAAATCAGTGTGTGGGTTGCCACGAAATTCCTGGCTACCGGTCAGTGTTTCCCGAAATATATCCAGTACCAAAAATCGTTGGACAAAGCAGCGAATACATTCAGGCTGCTCTACAAGCATACAAAAACGGCGAGCGTTCACATCCATCTATGAATGGCATTGCGGCACAACTGTCAAATGACGATATTAAGTTACTTGCCGACTACTACGCCAACGATAACAAGCCATGAACTCACTTTCCATAAAACAATTGCTTGCCAGCGCCTGCATCATTTTTTTTGCTCTGCCTGCCGTTGCCGAAGACATTGAAACTAAGGTCGCTGTATGTGCTTCTTGTCACGGCGCAGGAGGCAACGCTCCCATAGCCAACTACCCCAAATTAGCTGGTCAAGACCGAAAATATTTACTTTACACCTTGCGTTCCTATAAAAGCGGCGCCCGCAAAAACAGTATCATGTCGATACAAGTAGCGACACTTACGAATGAGGATTTACAAGACTTAGCAACGTATTTTTCTGACCAGCCCGGCGATTTACGCTAACCTAGCACTGATACCATGCGCCACTTTGTAATCTTATCTGTCGCCGTCTTATTATTTATCGGCGGCTATGCAACTGGACAATCCGGTTTTTCCGCTTTTGCACAAACAACCCCGATGCCGCTGGAAAAAATGCGCGAGTTTACCGAAGTTTTTCAACACATAAAAAAATTGTATGTGGAAGAAGTATCGGATGACGAACTCATGGAAAATGCAATTCGCGGTATGACTAGCGGGCTTGATCCACACTCCACTTATCTGAAGGCCTCCGATTTAAAAGCATTTGAAGAAAGTGTAAGCGGTGAAGAATATGGCGGTGTCGGCATTTACATTGGCGAAAAAGATGGCTGGGTAGAAATTATTTCACCTATTGACAAGTCTCCTGCTGAACGCGCTGGCTTACTGGCAGGAGACTTAATTATTACCATTGACGGCACTTCCACAAAAAACATGCCGATTGAAAAGGCTGTAAGCATGATGCGCGGCAAAGTCGGCGATATTCTTACTCTAGAAGTGTTAACACCTCCCGGTGACGAGAACAATGTACCGAGAAAGGTAGAGCTTAGCCGCGAAAAGATTGTTGCTCCCTCGGTGGTAGCATCGCTGTCTGAGCCAGATTACGGTTATTTGCGCATTAACCGCTTTCAGCGGAACACGGCAGAAGAAGCCGTCAATAATTTGAACCGATTGCGTGAAGAAAATAAGCGCTCACTCAAAGGACTGGTTCTAGATCTGCGCAACAACCCTGGCGGTTTGCTAGATGTCAGCGTGGGTATAGCCTCTATCTTTTTACCAAAAGGAGTCACCGTAGTTAGTGACCGAGGAAGGCAGCAAGGTGATAAAACATTTGTCGCGCAAGCAAAGTATTATCATAACCTACAATTCATCGATGAAGTAAAAAAAATGCGCATTGTAGTACTTGTAAATAACGGTTCGGCATCGGCTTCAGAAATCGTCGCCGGCGCGTTACAAGATCATCACCGTGCTGTCATTATGGGAACACCCACCTATGGAAAAGCGTCGGTACAATCCTTGCTGCGCCTGCGATCAACGCAAGGAAAAACTGGTATCAAGCTCACGGTAGCTCGCTATTTCACTCCAAACAACCGATCCATTCAAGCACGAGGTATTGAGCCTGACATTGAAGTTTCCGCTGGTGATAGTATCAAAACAAAAGAAACTTTTTCTGTACGTGAAGCCAATTTACTCGGCCATTTGGAAAATGATCAAGGTAGTGAAAACACTACTGCAACACCCGCCGGCGAGGAAGAAATTGCCGCCCCATTTATTCCCGATGACGATTATCAGTATGACCAGGCACTGCTTATCCTCAAAGCATTGGCTATTGCTGATGGCGCATAACTCGCATTAAAAAATCTTGGGGGTCGTAGCTCAGCTGGTAGAGCGCAGCGTTCGCATCGCTGAGGTCAGGGGTTCGACTCCCCTCGGCTCCACCGCCAAAATGGCAAAAATCTGCTAACTTATTTTTACTACTGCAGTCAATCGTGGGAATTGTTGCGATTTGTCCCCAACATTGATTCGCGGTCTATTACCAGCTCTCGCCAATGACCAGCAGCTAAATCACGTGGTAGCGAAAACTCCCCCATACGCAAGCGAATTAACCGACTGACCTGCCGCTCAACATGTAAAAATAAGCGACGCACAGCACGATTTCTCCCCTCCGTAAGAATAACGCGGTACCATTGATTACGCCCTTCAGCGCTACGGTGAAAAGAAAAATGTGCTGGCTTAAGTGGTTTGCCATCTACCAACACGCCGGAATTGATAGCTTTGATTTGCTCTGGTGTGAGTTCGCCGTCCACACGCGCTAAATATTCGCGCTCCACAGCGTAACGCGGATGCGCCATCTGCTGTACCAACTCGCCATCAGTAGAAAACAGCAACAGCCCCTCCGAATTAACGTCCAACCGTCCAATATTGACCCAACGACCACCAGTAACCAGCGGCAAATCGCTAAACACTGAATTATCCGCACCACGCTCTACCATTTTTCCGATAGGTTTGTGATAGCACAACAACCTTGCAGTCGCCGCGCGTCGCCGTACCACTTGTCCGTTTACTGTTAAGCTTGCACGCGGTGTTACTCGCATACCAATACGCGCAACTTTACCATTTACTCGCACTCGCCCTTGTTCAATCAACAGCTCAACGCTCCGGCGTGAGCCAATACCCAAAGCTGCCAAAACTTTATGCAGTTTTTCATCATTAGTACCACGGAAATCACGCGGTGCGGACCTCACCGGACGGCGAAAATCTTTTTCACCTCCTCCGTAGGACGTCTTGTTACTTGACGAACGAAAGCGTTGAGATGACGGTTTATCAAAAGAAGCACCTTCATTGCTACCACGTTTGTATGGTGCCTTTCCTTCACTAGAGGCGTGAAAATCACGCGGTGCCGACCTCACCGGACGGCGAAAATCTTTTTCACCTCCTCCGTAGGACGTCTTGTTACTTGACGAACGAAAGCGTGGCGGTGACGGGTTATCAAATGAAGCACCTTCATTGCTACCACGTTTGTATGGTGCTTTTCCTTCACTAAAAGCGTGAAAATCACGCGGTGCTGGCTTCACAGGACGGCGAGAGTCTTTATTACCTCCTCCATAGGATATCTTGTTACTTGACGGACGAAATCGCTGAGATGACGGTTTATCAAAAGAAGCGCCTTCATTGCTACTACGTTTGTATGGTACCTTTCCTTCACTAGAGGCGTGAAAATCACGCGGTGCCGGCTTCACAGGACGGCGAGAATCTTTATTACCTCCTCCATAGGATATCTTGTTACTTGACGGACGAAATCGCTGAGATGACGGTTTATCAAAAGAAGCGCCTTCATTGCTACTACGTTTGTATGGTACCTTTCCTTCACTAGAGGCGTGAAAATCACGCGGTGCCGGCTTCACAGGACGGCGAGAATCTTTATCACCTCCTCCGTAGGATGTCTTTTTATTTGATGGACGAAAGCGTGGCGATGACGGTTTATCAAACGAAGCTCCTTCATTGCTACTACGTTTGTATGGTGCCTTTCCTTCACTAAAGGTATGAAAATCACGCGGTGCCGGCTCCACAGGACGGCGAGAGTTTTTACCTCCTCCATAAGATGTTTTGTTGTTGCGGGACGGTTTAGCAGAACGGGAATTTTTCCCTTCTTTGTTTAATGTTTTCATCGCTGTTAAATATAGTAAAAAATATGGTGGTCTAGGTCGTATTACCCGCCGTGCTTTTATGATGAGATGTTGTCGTTTGTAGAGGCGCCATTTTCCGCATCATTGCCGTTTTCAAATAGCGGCGCTATTTCGTTTTCAGTTGCATTGTTTTTTTTCAACGCATGAGCACTGCTTTCCGTCAAGATACCATCATCATTTTCAATGTCGGCAAGAGCAGCAGTATCCGCATCATCCGGGGACAGTGACGGCAACGCATCCAACGATGCCACAGCCAAATCATTTAAAAATGTCTTTGTAGTACAGTATAAAATCGGTCGCCCCGGTGTTTCCCGCCGCCCGACTTCCTCTATCCAGCCCAGTTCCTCCAAAGCGGCGATTTGTACCGATGACACTGCCACTCCCCGCACCCGCTCCACATCTCCGCGCGTGACCGGTTGCTGATAAGTGATCACAGCCAACACTTCCAACAAAGGACGTGATAACCGAGTATTTTTTTGCGGTTGCAAGCGACGTAAATAGTCAACATAACCGCTGCGGCTGACAAACTGATAGCCGCTCGCTACCTTCGCAAGCCGCATAGCCCGCTCTTCCCAATCATTTTCCAATTCGGCAAGCGCAGCGAGAATTACAGATTCTTCAGCATCGTCAGCCAATAACCGCTTCAAATTTGCCATGCCCAGCGGCTCGCCAGCGGTCAGCAACGAAAATTCTATGATACTTTTAATTTTTCCCGGCGTCATTTGAGTTTTCCCTCAATTGCACAAATAATTCATCCTCAGGTCCTGGTTGATGCAGCGATACAATATGTTCTGCTGCCAACTGCAATACCGCTAGGAACGAAATTCCTGGCAACCCACGCGACACCAGTGTCCGAAAACCCAACCATCGCTCACCCGCCAGTCGCCGCAACACGCTACTCATTAGTTCACGCACACTTGCTGTTTTTTTACGCATTTTGTAAGGTGCGAGTTGTCGTGCACGTGCCAACACTGCCCAAAAAGCGCTTGCCAGTTGCTCCGGATGCACCACGGGCTTTGTTTTTTTCCGTTCTGGCCATTCCACCGGCACTTGTGGCGAGACAAAATCGCGTTCCCGCCGTGGCATTTCTCCCAGCCGTTGCGCTGCCTCACGAATGCGTTCATATTCCAGCAAGCGGCGCACTAAATCAGCGCGCGGATCATCTTCTTCATCTTCTGCCACCGCTAATTTTGGCAACAGCATTTTGGATTTAATTTCAACTAAAAATGCCGCCATAGTCAGATAATCGGCAGCAATTTCAAGATTATCTTCAATTTTGAGCGCTTCCTCTACATAAGCGGCATACTGACGGCACAACACCGTCATCGGAATATCCATAATATCAAACCGATGCTTGCGCACTAGATACAACAGCAAATCCAATGGTCCCGCAAAGTGCTCCAGCAACACTCGCATCGCCGTCGGCGGAATATATAAAGAACTCGGCGTATCATTCAGTGGCTCTCCATACACCAGCGCCATTGGCGTTAGTGCACTATCGTTCAGAGTATCGCTCATGAGACCAAATGCATAAAACGCCGTACCTCTTGCATGGTTTGTTCAGCGGACTTGGCAGCGCGTAAGGCGCCATCGGCAAGAATATCTTCCACTATGCCTGTTTTATCAACCGCAGCACGACGCTCGCGCAATGGCTCCAAATCGTCATTAACCGCCGCACTCAAACGCTTTTTACAGTCCACACAGCCAATAGCGGCACTACGGCAACTTTCCGCCACCCCATTTTGCGTGTCCATATCGGAAAACACCCGATGCAATGACCATACTGGACAGCGTGTTGGTTCGCCTTTGTCACTACGCCGCACCCGCGCCGGGTCGGTTTGCATACGAGCTATTTTTTTCTCAACCGCTTCCGGCACATCGGTTAAATCAATGGTATTACCGTAAGATTTTGACATTTTACGGCCGTCTGTTCCCGGCAACCGCGGCGCCTGTGTAAGCATCGCTTGCGGCACTCGCAACACCTCTTGACCACCGTAGCGCACGTCATCCCGCAACAACTGTTTGGTATTTTCTTCTACCACCAATTCGTCAATCAAACTCACAGCATCGTCCAACGCCTGTTTGTTGCCGTTTTGCTGATAATCCTTTTGGTACGTTTCTATTGCCGTTTGCACATCAACAGAGAGACTTTTTTTTGTCACCATCAATTTACTTTGAAAGTCTTCGGTGTTACCATAAAAACGGTTAAAGCGGCGGGCAATGTCGCGAGTAAATTCCACGTGCGGCACCTGATCCTCGCCCACAGGAACGCAGTCTGCACCGTAAATCATAATGTCAGCACTTTGTAACAACGGATATCCCAAAAAACCATGAGTGTCCAAATCACGTTGCAAAGCTTCTTTTTGCTCTTTGTAGGTAGGCAGATGCATCAGCCACGGCAGTGGACAAATCATAGAAAGTAACACAAATAGCTCGGCATGCGCCGGCACATCAGATTGACGAAACATCGTGGTTTTTTGAGGATCTAAACCTGCCGATAGCCATGACAGAACCATCTCACGAGTATTTACAAATAAATCACCAGGATTTGCATAATCGGTAGTCAGCGCGTGCCAGTCAGCGATAAAGAAAAAACATTCATTTCCAGCCTCCTGCAAAGCACGCCAGTTGTGTAAGACGCCGCGCCAATGCCCCAAGTGCAAACCGCCAGTAGGGCGCATGCCAGATAGCACCCGCCGAGAAGGCGACGACATGTCAGGCAACTCCTTGTTCTTCTTCCGCAGCGTCTACTTCACCGCCACCTTCTCGCAACAATTGCGGCGGGTTTTCGCTAAAGTTAATCACTGTTGTCGGCACCATAACGCAACTACCAGAATCAATCACCGCATCTACTTGCCCACGTAATCGTTCGCGAAAATCCGCCACATCAAGCGGAGCTTCATCACCAACCAAACGCAGTGTCGTGCTGATAATAGGCTCACCCACTTCTGCAAGCAATGCTTGTGCCACCGGATGCGACGGAACGCGAAAAGCTACCGTCTTGCGACGCGGATGATGTAGGCGGCGTGACACTTTTTTGGTCGCCGCCAACACAAAAGTATAAGCGCCTGGCACATGTTTCTTCATGACGCGAAAAGCCGCAGTATCCATCACACCGTAGTCTCCAATCTGCCCCAAGTCTGTGCACGCCAGTGTCATTAAATGTTCCTCTCCCACACCACGCAACTGTCGCAACCGCGCAATGGCGTCCACATTACCCTGCAGGCAACCCAGCGCATAATATGAATCGGTCGGATATACCACAACCCCCTTGCGAAAAAATTCTGCCGCCTTCTGAATTAGCCGTGTCTGTGGTGTTTTTGGGTGTACATCAAAAAACTGTGTCATGAATCCTCTCTTTTTTCCAGCGAATAAATAGTACCGCAATAAGGACACGCGCAACGCGGTGCGCTTGACGACAATGGCAAAAACACGCGCGGATGTTTATCCCATCCTTTTTGACTGGCTGGTGGGCAACTTAGCGGCAATTCTTTTGGTGTAACCGTGTAGTTACTATTAACAAGCGCTTTCATGCCGCTGGTGTCAGCCAGTTAGCAGAGCGTGGATGCTTGCCTGCTACGCAGTCAAAAAACGCTGACTGTAATGCTTCTGTTATCGGACCGCGACCACCGCTACCGATAACCCGACCATCCAATTCTCGAATTGGTGTAATTTCCGCTGCCGTACCAGTGAAAAAAGCCTCATCGGCACAATACACTGCATCGCGAGTGATGCGTTTTTCCACCACTTCATAGCCCATATCCTGTGCCAACGTCATCACCGTGTCGCGCGTAATACCGCTAAGAACAGAAGTTAACTCGGGGGTGTACAATTGGTTACGCACAACAATAAACAAGTTTTCGCCAGGACCTTCGGAAACTAATCCATCCACGTCCAACAATAATGATTCATCATAGCCATCCTGTGCTGCTTCCTTGTGCGCCAACACTGAATTTACATAATTACCGCTAACCTTGGCACGGCACATCGTGGTATTGACGTGATAGCGAGCATAAGAAGATGTCTTCACTCGAATACCTTTTTCCATCCCTTCTTCACCCAAATAAGCTCCCCACGGCCAGGCCGCAACGATAACTTGAACCGGATTGGTGTCGACTGCAAGCCCCAACGAATAGGCACCATAAAAAGCCAGTGGTCTAATATAACAAGCATTATGGCCACCATCACGGACAACGGCACGCTGTGCCGCATTAATATCATCTTCGCTAAAAGGTATTTTCATTCCGATAATGTGCGCTGATTGAAAAAACCGCCGCGTGTGATCGGTCAAACGAAAAATTGCTGGTCCAGAATCGGTTTGATAACAGCGCACACCTTCAAAAACGCTTACGCCATAATTTAAAGAATGAGACAACACATGAATTTTAGCTTCCCTCCACGGTGTCATTTTGCCGTCAAACCAAATATTTCCTTCTCTTTCCGCTATTGCTGTCATGCACACAATTATATCAGTAATACAAAGCCGGTTTGGGGCACCTATCACGCATAAAAAACAGTGGCAAGACAGATTAAACTCGTAATAAATTACTAACAATAACGATAAAATAACCACTATGAATCTGTTGATTTATCCGATGCAATAACACCTGTGCGCAAAAAATATATTCTGAACGGGCGCCGCCGTGCACTGCGAGCACTTGCCCTTATTACCAGCGCGCCTTTTCTTGCATTATCTCGCCGTGTGCAGGCGTCTTTTCAAGCGGCACACCATTTAAGTAATGGTACCTTTCGTAATAACTATATTGGCCAAATCACCAAATCTTTTTCCGACTTGATGCGCTGGCGCCGTGAGTCCCCCGACCATCCGCTATTGTCCTTTTCACTAGCAGCAAATGACCCTGCTTTTTTGCGCAACAACCGAAAGGAAGCAACACTTACTTGGCTCGGTCATGCTACCTTATTGTTGCAAGTAGGTGGTGTTAATATTTTGACTGATCCGCATTTTTCCGATCGTGCCTCTCCCTTTTCTTTTGTTGGTCCTCGGCGAGGGACACCTCCCGGCATTCCTTTGGATGAATTACCTAATATTGACATTGTGCTTATTTCTCACAATCATTATGACCATTTAGATGAGGATTCAATTACAAGACTGTTGCGACGGCGTGCCGACACACATTTTTGTGCGCCGCTCGGGATTAGGCAATGGCTTGCACGCGTCGGGGCACAGCACATAACAGAGCTGGATTGGGGCGACAGTGTACGATTGAATAATATGCAATTAACTGCTGCTCCCTGCCAGCACTGGAGTTCACGCGCACCGTGGGATCGCAATCGCACTTTGTGGGCATCGTGGGTGGTAGAAAAACCAGGTTTTCGTTTTTTATTTATTGGCGATACTGGCTATTCACAAGATTTTTCTGATTTGGGTACACACTATGGTGGTTTCGACGTGGTAGCAATTCCGATTGGTGCTTATGAGCCACGTTGGTTTATGAAACAAGCACACATCAATCCCGATGAAGCAGTAAAAATTTTTCAGGATTTGCGCGCCAACACCGCCGTAGCGACACACTGGGGAACATTTCAACTCACGGATGAACCCATGGATGAGCCACCACAAAAACTGCATGCCGCGTTAAAAGCCGCCGGCATTGATAAAAATATTTTTGCTGTGTTTCAACATGGAGAAACACGTTCGCTAGCACGTTTTACCGAGACAAAAAAAACAAATTAAAATGCGTAACCGCCCTCTTATCTTGATAACATTGAGCGGCATTGTGTGCTAACTGTTATTTTATTAATGATGCTTCTATTATCGTCAAACAGGTGGTACCACTCATTACCGCAATTAATTCGTACAGTAAAGTACGGAAGTGTAAATCAAGGTAGACAAATGCCCAGTTTCGCTGATAAATCGAGTGAGAAAGAAATTCTTGCCTTACTGGCATATGTGCAAAATTTATGGTCGGATGAAACGTACACTATTAGAAGAAGAGAACAAAACATTGAACCCGAAAAGGCCTAAATTCGTTGCCGATAATGATAGCGGCACACTTTCTAAATTTTGGTGCAGCTCCCACACCTGGAAGCGTAGTGCTAACAACACCAAATGGTGCCTTATCGGCTGCGCCATTGGCGATTTTGGTACCGTGTTATTTTTTCAATTATGCGGCATCGATTGGCCACCTTCGTGGATTTTTTCGCTCGCAATTATTAATGGTCTACTCACCAGCATTTGTTTGGAAACCGTCATTTTGGTTCGTAGAGACTTTACCTTAAGCACAGCATTCAAAACCGCTATGGGTATGAGTTTTATCTCCATGTTGGCAATGGAAACGGCGATGAATGTTACAGATTTTCTTATCACCGGAGGCGCCCACCTAACCACCATTAGCGTACCGATAATGCTACTTGTCGGATTTGTCACTCCGTGGCCATACAATTACTGGCGACTCAAAAAATTTGGTAAGGCATGTCACTAATCACACACACTACGGCTAAATATTTTCTCAAACAAGCCAACACTTATCGCTCATGAAGTGGCATTGTGGAAAATTTATTTTTGACTGCACACAGCCTTTGATTATGGGCGTGGTAAATGTAACGCCAGATTCTTTTTCGGATGGTGGCGGCTTTTTATCTACCGATGCGGCGGTGGCACACGGTCGGCAATTGCTAGAAGAAGGTGCTGACATGCTAGATGTGGGCGGTGAATCCACTCGTCCAGGTGCTGCACCCGTTGATGAAGAAAACGAAAAACAGCGAGTGCTTCCAGTTATTGAACGCTTGGCAGCGCACGGGGCAGCCGTATCAGCTGACACGATGAAACCAACGGTCATGCGTGCCGCTTTGCGATCTGGCGCCTGCATATTAAATAGTGTAGTCGGGTTTACCGGTACGAATGCGCTAGATATTGCCGCACAATCAGACTGCGGCATTGCCGTCATGCACATGTGTGGCACGCCCTCCACTATGCAACAAGCGCCACAATATAATGATGTGACAACGGAAGTTAACGCTTTTTTGCAAGCACAAACAACAACGCTACGAACGGCAGGAGTTGCGGCAAATCGTATTTGCGTTGACCCGGGTATTGGTTTTGGCAAAACGATTGAACACAATTGGCAGTTACTGCACACGCTACCGCAAATTGGCGGCGGGTACCCAGTACTGCTGGGCGTATCGCGCAAGTCCTTTCTAGGTGCCCTCACCGGGCGCAAACGACCAACAGACCGCGATACCGCCAGCGCCGTTTTAGCAGCGCTACTGTACCAGCGCGGCGCACATATTGTACGAACGCACAATGTAACCGCCACACTGGACGCCCTATCTGTAACGACAATGCTGGATTAAATGCCGGTAAAATTCACCTTTCGCCACCTATAATTAGATATTGCAATGACACAACGATTATTCGGCACTGACGGCGTACGCGGGCGCATTGGCAAACCGCCAATGACTCCCGACGTGTTGGTGCGTTTGGGATTCGCCGCTGGTCAAGTATTAGCAGGCAACACCGTCGCACCTCAAGTTCTCATTAGCAAAGATACGAGGCTATCCGGTTACATGGTGGAATCAGCGCTAGAAGCCGGCTTTGCTGCCGCTGGTGTAGATGTATTGCTTTCCGGTCCGCTACCAACGTCGGCGGTATCGTATCTCACACAAACGCTGCGCTTGTCAGCGGGCGTCGTTATCAGTGCCTCTCACAATCCATACGATGACAATGGCGTTAAATTTTTCGCCGCTGATGGCTGCAAACTACCCGATGAAACAGAAGCGGGCATAGAACAAGCCGCCATGACAACACAGTCGCTGTCTTTCGTTGGTGAACCCGGGCGAGCTCGACGACTGGATGATGCAGCTGGACGCTATGTAGAATTTTGCAAACGATCATTTCCTTCGAACATGAGCCTGCGCGGCAAACGAGTACTGGTAGATTGCGCAAACGGCGCTGCTTATCATGTTGCCCCGCCAGTCTTTCACGAGCTCGGTGCTGAAGTCATTCCCTTTTGCGATAAGCCTGATGGATTTAATATTAATGTAAATTGTGGCGTCATGGAGCCGGCAGCCGCTGCGCAAAAAACTGCGGCATGTGGTGCCAATGTAGGTGTCATTTTGGACGGCGATGCTGACCGTGTATTTTTGGCTGATGAAACCGGTACCATTCACAACGGTGACGCTCTACTGTATCTTATCGCCCAAGCTGAGCACCAGCGCGGCAATACCTTGCAGGGCGTAGCAGGAACCATCATGTCTAATTTGGCCTTAGAACAAGCTTTAGCGACAATGGGAACAGACTTTTATCGTGCCGACGTTGGCGACCGTCGAGTGCTACAAGCATTGGTAAAAAACGACTGGCCGCTCGGCGGGGAAACATCAGGTCACATCGTGCTTCGGTGGCTACATTCCACTGGAGACGGAATTATTGCAGCACTGCAAGTGCTGGCTATCATGTGTGAAACTGGCAAACCGTTATCGGAACTTTTAGCGAATTTTCACCCGCTCCCACAATGCAGCCGTAACGTGAAAGTTGCGGACAAAAGGAAAGCCCTTGAAAACAACGTCGTCCAGCAGGCATTATCTGAAGTAGAAACGCGATTACGCGGACACGGGCGGATTGTCGTACGTCCATCGGGAACCGAAGAATTCGTCCGCATCATGGTAGAGGCAGAAAATAAAACATTTGCACAAGCGGCAGCAGATGAAATTTATGCCGCACTAACTGCAGTTTAACTATTTATTATTATTTTCCCATCAATTATGGCTAACCGTTTTTTTTTAACTTTGAGAAATCAGCGAGGGCAGCAAATAACGCACGACTATCAAACCGAAATCATTAGTTTTTAGCTTTACGCAAATAAGAAACTGTCTAAATTACCAAATTGACGTTCTCGTAATCTAACTCTATTAACAAATTTATTTTCAGATTCCGGTAGCAGTAATTCTCTTATCAAATGATTTTTACTACCGTAAAAACCCACATGAGTTTCGCCACTAGCTATCTCTGTCGCTATAAAGACCACCACCACTACTGCTGGACCAGATAAAACTGTAGTTCAAGATAATCTTACACTATCAGAAGACGTATCTTAATACCAACGCAAATGAGCGTTAACACTCCAATTAGAATAAGCACTAGCACCACGAGGTAAAGTTAAATTGCCAACAAGACCGACATATTCACTCTCTCCCGGGACTGACACCAGCAGACAAAAACGCCAAAAGCGTTCGTGCTTTTAAAACAAAACCTCTAATACCAAATATTGCAATATTGCCCATATCAAACATCTTCTAATCTGATAAAACTATACCTATCAGTATTTTAAATGATGAATGACTTCCCTCTCAGTCACCAAAAAAAACTCTCTTCTCTGTAACGAAATGTTGTCGTTTAGCGTAGCAACGAACCAAATAACAAACCGTCACCATTGCTCAGCATTCCAAAATCTGATTTTAGGAAGTTAAATATGCAAATTTCTAAGTCATTAACCATCAACGTTTTTTTCGGCAAATCACAAATCTAATCCGGCAATAAAATCGTTGAGCCAATAGTTTGGCGAGATTCCAACGCACGGTGCGCTTTAGCCGCTTGCGACAATGGTAGCGTGCTACCAATGTTGATTTTCACCCCGGTGCGCAAAGCAAAAAATAAAGCGTCAGCGCTAGCACGTAATTCTTCCGGCATTCCGCAGTAGTTCATCAATGTTGGTCGTGTAAAAAACAGCGATCCTTTTTGCGCCAACAGTGCCGGAGCAACCGGCGCGACCGGTCCCGAAGCGTTGCCAAATGACACAAACATGCCGCGCTGTGATAACGCGTTGAGCGTACCCTCAAACGTCGTCGCGCCGACCGAATCGTAAGCAACAGACACACCGGCGCCATCAGTCAATTTACGCACCGCAGCCGCCACATCCTCTCGCCCATAAAAAATCACATGGTCACAACCGTGTGCTCGGGCAAGTTCGGCTTTTTCTTCACTGCCTACCGTGCCAATCACCACTGCGCCAAGTTGCTTCAACCATTGACAGGCAATCAATCCCACACCACCAGCGATTGCGTGAAATAATACCACATCACCGACATGTGTTGGTCGGACACGACGAATCAAATATTCCGCTGTCATGCCTTTGAGCAACACCGCTGCCGCCTGTTCAAAAGACACATCGTCAGGTAATCGCACCGCCTTATTGCTTTTGAGCAACCGACAACCGGCATATGCGCCCAAGGCACCAGTGCAATAACCAACTCGATCGCCCACCGCTAATCCCTGAACTTCGTCGCCTACAGCCTCCACTACTCCAGCGCCCTCCAGTCCTAATGTCGCTGGCAACTGTACCGGATACAGACCAGTGCGGTGATACACGTCAATAAAATTAACCCCCACCGCATGCACCCGTACTCGTATTTCATCCTGCACTGGTGCGGGGATATTGACTTCCTCCGCCAGTAACACTTCGGGACCTCCGTGCGAGTGAATGTTAATCGCTTGTGTTTTCATTATTACTCTTCTTTTTCGACGATTATACTGATAATTTATACACATCAAATCCAGCATATAATTCTTTCATGCGACGTAATATTTTGATTACCGGTTGTTCTAGCGGCATTGGTCGGCACTGCGCGCTGACTTTGGCAAAACGCCAAGACTGGCGGGTATTTGCTTCCGCTCGCAAAACCGAAGATGTCGAAAAATTGCAAAAAGACGGATTGTCGGACGCTTTGCAATTGGACTTGGACAGTCCAACAAGTATTCATTCAGCGATGGAGACAGTACTTGCTCAAACCGGCGGCTGTTTGGATGCGCTATTTAATAATGGCGCTTACGGTCAACCCGGCGCGGTAGAAGATCTCAGCCGCGACGCTTTACGAGCACAGTTTGAAAGCAACGTTTTCGGCACGCAAGAACTAACTAATACTGCCATTGCCATCATGCGAAAAGACGGCGGCGGACG
This sequence comes from Candidatus Persebacteraceae bacterium Df01, assembly GCA_030386295.1. Taxonomy (NCBI): domain Bacteria; kingdom Pseudomonadati; phylum Pseudomonadota; class Gammaproteobacteria; order Candidatus Tethybacterales; family Candidatus Persebacteraceae; genus Candidatus Doriopsillibacter; species Candidatus Doriopsillibacter californiensis. Next base: position 425,125 of record JANQAO010000003.1, read on the forward strand.
TATTATCCAAAATTCATCGGTATTAGGCTTTGTTTGTTTGAAATATCGCGGTGCCTACAATGCTTCCAAATATGCACTGGAAGCACTCAGTGATACCATGAGGCTGGAATTAGCCGGCACCAATATTCATATTGCATTGATTGAACCGGGACCTATTGTCAGTGCTTTTCGCCAAAATGCCGCCACTCATTTTCACCGGCAAATTGATACCGACACCAGCGCCCACCACGATGCCTACGTACGCATGCAAGAAGCGTGGTCGAAAGGTGCAAGCATGCCCTTCGCGCTGGAGCCTAAAGCGGTGTACAAAAATCTTCTACATGCGCTAAACGCCCGCCGTCCCAAGTTGCGCTATCGGGTGACTATTCCCACCATCGCTTTTTGGTACCTTAAGAGATTATTGCCCTGCGCTTGGCTAGACAACATTCTTACCCGAGTTTAATATCCAAAAACCACCAGTCATTCGTGGACTATATGCCATTACGCCATCCGGCATTGAAAGCGATTCGGAACTAATGGAACAGTGTGAGGCAGCACTAACCGGTGGCGCCTCCGCGCTACAGTACCGAGATAAAAATACTACCGAGGAAAAACGCCAGCAGCGAGCGCTTCGACTAGCAAACATTTGTCGTCGCTATAGTGTTCCATTTATTGTTAATGACAGTCCGACATTGGCACAATACGCTGGTGCGGACGGCGTACACTTGGGACGCAGCGATTTAAATATAGAGAAAGCACAAATAATTATGGGAAAACAAAAAATCATAGGAATGACTTGTCATAATAATTTAGAGTTTGTTCGAGCTGCCAAATTGGCAAGTGCAACTTATTGCGCTTTGGGTGCAGTATTCTTATCTCCAACCAAACCTCAATCTACCTCTTGCCCTCCGAGCACGATTCTCCACATAAAAAAAATGTGCCCGGGGATTTCAATAATCGCTATCGGTGGCATCAACGCCAACAATATCGGACAGATAGCCGCTGCCGGTGCAGATGCAGCTGCTGTAATTTCGTCTTTATTTAATGCCGTAGATATTGAAGAAGCAGCACAGCGACTATGTACTGCTTTTGGTAAAGATAAAAACGACAGTTAAAATTAGCTCATGCAACAATCCAACCAGCTTTTTGAGCAGAGCCTTGAAGCCATTCCTGGTGGAGTTAATTCACCGGTGCGCGCATTTCAAGGAGTCGGAGGAACTCCTGTATTTATTGCCCGCGGTAAAGGTTCACGATTGTATGATGTTGACGACCGTGAATATGTTGATTATGTGTGCTCATGGGGGGCGATGATTGTTGGTCATGCGCACAAAGATGTCGTGGCGGCAGCGGCGGCAGCGGCGACAAGCGGCATTAGTTTTGGCGCACCAACAGAAATAGAATATCGCTTTGCTGACACCATTCGCCGCGCAATGCCTTCAATAGAAATGGTGCGCGCTGTCAATTCCGGCACTGAAGCGACGATGAGTGCCATTCGTCTAGCGCGCGGTTATACCGGTCGTGATTTATTAATTAAATTTGCCGGCTGCTATCATGGTCACGCTGATTCGCTGCTGGTTGCCGCCGGTTCAGGTGTACTCACACAAGGACTACCTGCCTCGGAAGGCGTCCCCGCCGCCGCGGTCGCCGACACATTGGTACTTCCCTACAACGATGCTCAAGCCGTCACCGACGCTTTTCTCCAGTATGGCGAGCGCATCGCCACCGTAATAGTAGAACCTATCGCCGGCAACATGAATTTGGTGCGCGGCAATGATGATTTTTTACGCACATTGCGCCAGCAAACCGAAAAATATGGCAGTGTGCTTATTTTTGACGAGGTGATGAGCGGTTTTCGTGTTGCCGCCGGTGGCGCCCAGCAGTTGCTTAATATTCGCCCCGACTTAACTTGTTTGGGTAAAGTCATTGGTGGCGGATTGGGCGTCGCAGCTTTTGGTGGGCGACAGGATATCATGCATACACTAGCGCCACTGGGCAGTGTGTATCAAGCCGGTACGCTATCGGGCAATCCGGTAGCATTATCAGCAGGATTAGCAACGCTTGATATTGTGTTGCAGGAAGGATTTCACGACAACCTTCACGCTGCAACTGCTCGCCTAACAAAAGGACTTACTGATGCAGCCAATCAAAGTGACACACCTTTCTGTTGTGACCATATTGGAGGCATGTGGGGAATGTATTTTCGCTCTACCCCACCTCAAAATTTATCTGAGGCACAAGATGTTAACATGATATCATTTCGCCAATTTTTCCATCTTATGCTAAAAAAAGGATTTTATTTCGCTCCATCCTCTTATGAAGCCGGCTTTATCAGTGCCGCACACAATGATGCCGACATTCAATCCACACAAGATGCGGCGGCAGAAAGTTTTACTAAAATTAAAGAAACAAAAAAACAATGAGCACAATACTGGTTACTGGCGGTTGCGGTTTTATCGGCACCAATTTTATTCGTCATTGGTTAAATAATCACTCGGAAGATCGCGTTATTAATTTTGACTCTCTCACCTATGCCGGCAATCTTGAAAATCTAAGCGACGTCGCTGATAACCCACGTTATACATTTATCCACGCCGACATTGCCGACATGAATTCCGTTATAACAACGCTGGAAAAACATAAGCCGGATGTTATTGTTAATTTTGCCGCTGAATCACACAACAGCCGTGCAATTGTAGATCCAGGTTCGTTTTTTCGTACCAATGTATTGGGGACACAAACGCTACTAGAAGCAGCTCGGCAGGCAAAAACGCCACGCTTTCACCATATTTCTACCTGCGAGGTGTTTGGCGATTTAGCGCTAGATTCAACGGACAAGTTTCAAGAAGATTATCCCTACCGTCCGCGTACACCTTATAACGCCTCCAAAGCCGGCGCTGACCACGCTGTGCGTGCTTATGTGGAAACTTTTAAATTACCGGCAACTATTTCCATTTGCGCTAACAATTATGGTCCCTATCAATTTCCGGAAAAATTAATTCCGCACTTCTGCACTCGCCTGATGCGAGGCGAAAAAATGCCGCTGTACAAAAGCAGCTGCAACCGCCGCGAATGGCTGCACGTGTTGGACCACTGTCGGGCGGTGGAAAAAATCATTACCGCTGGTCAAATTGGTGAAACTTACAATATCGGTAGCGAAACCGAAATGGACATCGAAGAAGTTGCTGACCGTTTGTTAACCGCCTTTGGGTTTGATGATTCTTATAAAGAATATGTTCCCGACCGTCCCGGCCACGACCGCCGCTACCTGCTGGACAATATCAAAATTTGCCGTGAGCTGGGATGGGAAGCAACCATCGGTCTTGATGAGGGATTTGCCGATACCGTCGCCTGGTACCGTAGTAATGAGCAATGGTGGGCGCCGTTACTAGAGAAAATGGTGGTCAACGAAAGCAACTGGAAATGACGGCGCGGCGCGGCATCTTGCTGGCCGGCGGCGCCAACACACGACTCTATCCGGCAACACTGGCAACACCCAAATCGCTGTTGCCTGTCTATGATAAGCCGCTAATTTATTATTCGCTATCCGTGCTCATGCTCGCCGGCATCCGCGACATTTTAGTCATTACCACACCACAAACACAAGATGCTCACCGCCGCTTGTTCGGTGATGGCAAACGCTGGGGCATGCAATTTTCATATATAGTACAAGACGAGCCGCGCGGCATTGCTGATGCATTTATTATCGGCGCTGATTTTGTGGACGGTGCTCCTAGCGCACTCGTACTAGCCGACAACATCTACTATGGCGCCGGCTTGGCTGGACAATTAATAGCAGCTTCAAATACGAAAGCTGGTGCCACTGTGTTTGCCTGCCATGTCCCGAGCCCCGAGCGTTTTGGTGTAGTAGAATTTAATAATGCGGGTCAGGCAATATCGTTGGAAGAAAAACCGGAAAAACCGAAATCTTCATACGCCATTACTGGGTGTTATTTTTATGATGAGTCGGTTTGTGATGTTGCCGCTAATCTCAAGCCTTCAGCGCGCGGCGAACTAGAAATCACCGATTTAAACAGAATATATCTGCAACGGAACACTCTCAATGTGCAAACTTTGGGACGCGGTATGGCGTGGTTTGATACCGGTACCCCAGACAGTCTAGCAGCTGCAGCGGATTTTGTACGTGTAGTACAAAACCAGCAAAACCTAATGATTGCTTGCCCTGAAGAAGTCGCTTGGCGCAACGGCTGGATGGATAATAGTATGCTGACTGCATGTACTGATGATTTAAAAAAAACGCCTTATGGATGTTATCTACGTACAATACTTTCTTCATAAAACTACTGCCCTACCCAACCTGCCTTTTCCGACAAATTAAGTTAAACTATCCAGTATTATAAGAAATATTACTATGCAAAAAATGCATAAACAAGCTACTATAATAATTGATGGTTACCGATTTTTATGGGATGTAAACTGAATATTAACAGGCAACGTTACGCCGGATAACGAACAATCATGCAACCCACCATTGTGCAACTACGTCACATTGCCGATTCTCGCGGCACGGTGACTTTTATAGAAAGTGAACGAGATATTCCTTTTGTCGTCAAGCGAGCGTATTGGCTGGACAATCTTTCACCAGAGCAAGCCCGCGGCTTTCATGCCCACCAAAATTTACGGCAAGTCGCTTTCTGCCTACGTGGTAACTGTGAAATGGCATTAGATAATGGTCATGAGCGACAGACTATTTTATTGGATACGCCAACACGAGGGGTATTGATAGACAAAATGATTTGGCATGAGATGCGGTTTATGGATAATGCTTTACTATTAACATTTGCTAGCGATTATTATGATGAAGCTGATTACATTCGTAGCTATGATATTTTTCTAGAGATCATCACCAGAAAAAATCAATAACCTGTATTAAAAATTCGATTGAGTCAGCAAATGAGCACAATTAAATTAATGTTTCACTCTAAAAATGCTAGGTTACCTTACGACACTTCGCTAACTTGCAAGAAATCGACCCGTATATGTGGTGGACGAAATACACCAAAATTGAGCCACTCCGCTTCCTCTTTGCAGGCGGCATCAATACTGTTTTTCCCTATTTAATCTATCTACTGGCACTGGTAGCGGCCAGTCCCAAGTGGCATATACTATTTTTTTCGTTATCGGCATCGGCATCGTATTTTTTGCACTTAAAAATAACCTTTCGAGCCGACCATACATGATGCAAATAGCGCATATCCACTTGTCTACGCCGTACAATATCTAATTAGGCTATTCAATTGAAAATAACACTAGTTGCCGGTATTATTGGGGAACGGGTTCCGTTATTTATTTTTTCCGTCAATGTCCCGCTAGCTTTTTAATGTCTCGATATATTTTACGACGTTTGTAACTTTAGTCGCAAAATATATCTCGCGATTAATCCCCCACTGATGTTGACGAATTAACGTTTTGATTCACATTGCTTTCTACTTGCTTCATTACAGTATCCTCTTTCGCAGGCGTTGATGACGGCAAAGCAGATGATTGAGGCAGCTCTTTTACATTGTGAGTGATTTTTACAGGCTCCTTCGCGGTACCAGAACTTTCTATCATTTGTAAAGATACCGCCGGTGAGGCGCCGCCCCTACTTTCATTCGGTGTCGAAAATGCCTCATCCGACGTTTTGATTACTTCGGACTTAGCTTTTTTGACTACAGACGTGCGATTTGACGGTTCTGCCAATTTTTTCGGTGGTACCGCTACAGCTGCCTTCTCTCGTTTATTTTCTTCCCCGCTCGTAGGTAGTTGCGATTTATCAACATCATCTTCAGGCTCAAACCACACTTTTTCAGTTCCTTTGTCGGAAGCTCCTACTTTTGGAGTTTCTTTACTCGTGATTTTTGACCGCATCGTTTTATCAGAATTAGCCGCACCTTTCTTAGCAGTAGCAACTGGCTTGGTAGTTGTTTCAACTTTTACATCTTCGGCAGCACCGACAACAACAGGGGTGATTTTCTCTTTATCAACCTCCGGCTTCTTGGCAACATTAACATTATTAGTAACGTTACTTTCTTTTTTAGCAACAATTTCTGTCGTTGCTTTTTTGGCAATATCAGTGATCACTGAATCAGCTTTCTCCTCCGTAATCGTCGCAACAGTTGAAGCAGTATTGCGACGCGTTGATGAACGGCGACTACGCCTTTTTTCAGGTGACTTTTCACTCGTTGGGGCAGCAGCTGTTTTTTGAGAACCCATACCAGTAGAAGAATCTTTTCGCCCCTGCTTGCTGGCGGCAACATTTTTATTATTTGACCGAGTGTTTTTTCCATTGCTGTTAGTCGCTGACCGTTTTGTAGAGGTGTTTTTTTCTGTCTTCCAAGCAGAATCGTTAACCACCAACTTTTTCTTTTCTCCGCCAGCGCTGAATAACTTCTTGCACAGTTTAGTAAAAAAGCCGTCATCTTTTGCACTCGGAGCGCGTGTTTCCGGCATGACGGTATTGATTAGCGGCTTAGTTAATTTTGAACCCCCGCGCGCAAGCAACCGTTCATGTGCGGCATCAGCATAATCCGTTCCTGTAGCAGTGTCAGATTTATAACTATCCGTTAAACGTCGGTTGTCGCGAATCGAACGAATGTTGAAATCTGGTGCATACATCTGCTCCGATGGTGCAATAATAATTTCACAGTTACTTTCATCTTCCAATCTACGCAAATCCACCCGCTTTTCATTGAGTAAGTATATGGCAGTATCTTCCGGCGCTCGAACTACTGCAGCGCTCACTTCATTTTTTTGAGTAGTCGCACGAATCTGCCGCAATAGCCGCAAGGCAAATGCTTCTGGGCGCCATTGTCTACCAGTACCTTGGCAAGCTTTACAAGGCAAATTTTGTGTGGCCTCGACCGGTCGTGACAACCGCTGACGAGAAATTTCCATCAATCCAAAACGTGATAGTGATGTCCATTGAACGCGAGCTCGATCCTTGCGTAACAGCTCGGCAAGATAATTGCCTAACTTAGTGCGATTTTTCTCGTTCACCATATCAATAAAGTCCACAACAATTAGCCCAGCTAAATCACGCAACCGCAAGTGTAAGGCAATCGTTTCCGCTGCCTCCATATTGGAGCGCAACGCTGTTTCTTCAATATCACTACTCGTACGCATCTGCGCCGAGTTAACGTCAATTGCCACCAGTGCCTCGGTACTGTCAAACACCACTACGGCACCAGACGAGGTACGAACTTTTCGCTCGTGTATTTCGTCAATCTGTTTTTCCACTTCTTCCGGCACCATTGTGCCGTTGCCGTCGTGACAGTACAAATTGTCGGCGCCGCCGACACTCAATAAAGACAAAAATCGTTTTAATTCATTGTAATCGTCTGGGCTGTCACAATGAATTTCATCTTTGTCTGGACTAAAATAATCACGTACCGTACGCAATAGCAAATTGTTTTCCCGGTAAATCAAAATTGGTTTGTCATTTGCCGCAGCAGCCTGTTCAATCGCACCCCACAACTTAAGCAAATATGATTCCAAATCCCAACGTAATTCTTCAACGCCGCGTTCTTGTCCGGCACTGCGCAAAATAACACTCATACCTTCTGGCAAATCTAGCGATTTAAAAGCTTCCAACGCTTTCTTTCGCTCCTGCTGATCAACTTGCTTAGACACCAACATCCGTGCTTCGCGGTTGGGACGCAATACCAAATAGCTACCAGCCAGCGTAATATAAGTGGTTAGACCAGATCCCTTACCACTAACATGGTCTTTTTTGATTTGCACCAAGATGCTATCACCTTCAACAACCTTATTTTTGCCGCCGCTAGCTCCCAGTAAATTAGGTGCAATATGTTTGAAAGGCAAAAAGCCTTCTTTTTCTTCACCAAAATCAACAAAAACAGCATCAAGGCTTTCCTCAACACGGGTAACTACACCTTTGTAAATATCCCCTTTTTTGTTTTCGCTACCGGCAATATCTTGCTCAAATCCAGTTAACTTGCCTTTTTCGGTAATAATAATACGGTTTTCTTCCGCCTGGCGGGTATTGATGTATATTTGTTTCATGAATGGAATTCTTTCCTGCCGCAAGCGCGACCGCCGGTTTGCATGACACAACAAGAATGGTCAACAAACGCAATATTTTGTGCAAATTTTTATTCATCATTTCAGGCGAGCGGTCAAAACCGCTTTTGGGCATAATTCTACCGCTTTTGGCAACACGGTGAGCGGCTTAAACCGTATGACTGCAACGCAGTCTGAGCGCAAATGAACGTCTAAAAAATATTCTCCCGCGCATCACGCTCCAACATTTATGGATTATAAGATAAACTGTGTTTGCAATGCAAAAAGAAATTGCACCGCCCATGCCACTCACGCAAGCCAAGGTAGTCGGGACCGATTATGACGGTCAACGACTAGATAATTACTTAGCGCGCGAAATGAAGGGCGCACCACGCCGGTTAATTTACCGGATTATTCGCACTGGGCAGGTACGTATTAACAGCCGCCGTGCCGAACATTGTACCCGCTTACAAACGGGCGATGTGTTGCGCATTCCCGACAATATCCGAACTTATTTTTCCACAGCCCAAGCCGCTCCGCTGGCGTTACCCGTACTATTTGAAGACGGCGCCCTACTAGCCGTTAATAAACCTTCCGGACTGGCCGTGCACGGTGGCAGCGGACTATCACACGGCGTCATTGAGCGCCTACGAGCAACACACAGCGGACGTTTCTTGGAACTAGTACACCGCATTGACAAAGGCACTTCTGGCGTGCTGTTGCTAGCAAAAAAAAACTCAGCCTTGCGGTCTTTGCACGCTGCATGGCGAGCACGGCAAGTAAAAAAACGTTATAACCTCATGGTTTTTGGACAGTGGCAGCCGCAAGCGGCAACTATCACGCTGGCGATTAAACGCACCGCCGGAGACATCGGCAGCCGCGTCGCCGATGACGGGCGAGAGGCAATAACCCGTACTTCCCTGCTACGCCAATATAGCAATGCCGCATTACTTCAAGCCGATATCAGCACCGGTCGCACTCACCAATTGAGAGTACATTTGGCCGCCGTTGGTTTGCCCATTATTGGTGACGACAAATATGGCGACTTCGCTGCCAATCGCCAAATCAAAAAAAAATTCGCCCGCCTTTACTTACATGCGTCAGAATTATCATTTTGCCACCCACTAACATCAGAAGCAGTACGCATTTGCGCCCCCTGCCCACCTGATTTTACGCACCTGCAAAATCAACTGAAAAAACGTGAATTTAATTAAGGCCTTTGTAACCGTTAGCGGTTTTACCTTGATATCACGAATATTAGGATTAATCCGTGATATCGTAACCGCCACAATATTTGGTGCGGGACCAATCATGGACGCTTTTTTTGCCGCCTTTCGTTTACCTAATACTCTTCGTCGTTTTACCGCTGAAGGCGCACTCACACAAGCGGCGATCCCTGTATACAAAGAAGCACAAAATGAAAATCCACGCGCGGCGGCACTGTTTGCTGGCGAACTCATCTGGGCTCTTATTATTTTCCTTGCGGCATTGACATTATTGGTTGTCATCACTGCACCGCAAGTCATTACTACGCTAGCGCCCGGTTTAGAAGATCCTGAACTAGCGGCAGTTTTGTTAAAAATCGCCTTCCCTTATATTGTTTTTATTTCTACCGTTGCTATGTTGGCTGTGATGCTCAACGCCAACGGATATTTTGCCGCGCCTGCCGCCGCGCCGATATTGCTCAACACATCTCTTATCGCCGCCGCCCTATGGGGGGCACCTTTATTTCCCGAACCAGTAATAGCACTGGCTTGGGGTGTTTTTGCTGGTGGATTATTGCAGTTACTGCTTGTTGCCTTTGCCGTGCGGCGCACTGGCCTACGGCTTGCGGGGCGACCTCATTTTCCACCAACGACACGGGTTCGTAGAGCGTTAAAATTAATGTTGCAAGGTGCTTTGGGGGCAGGTGCCACACAAATCAATTTGCTAATTAATCTATTAATCGCCTCTTTACTACCCGCCGGTAGCATTTCGTGGCTGTACTACGCCGACCGACTAATGGAACTACCCGCCGGTCTACTTGGTGCGGCATTAGCAACGGTGATACTGCCAGCACTTTCTAGTTATGCTGCTGATGAAAAAAAAAGCTGCGCTATTATTGACGGCACATTACGGCTAACACTGGCACTAGCTGCCCCTGCCGCTGTCGGCATGGCTTTGCTGGCTGTACCGGTAGTTAATGTGCTTTTTTTGCATGGTGCCTTTTCCACTACCGATGCGGCTATGACAGCGCAAGCTGTCGTCGCTTACAGTATCGGCGTTGTTGGACTGGTAGCAATACGACCATTGGCGGCAGCTTTTTTTTCCCGTCAAGATGCCGCAACGCCGGCCAAAACAGCCCTGTTAATGCTCGTCCTCACACAAGGAATGAATGCGGTGCTCATTTTTGGACTAAATTGGAACCACTCTGGTTTGGCATTGTCTATTAGCCTAGGTGCCTGCTTAAATGCTACCGCTTTGTGGTATCTGTTGAAACGCCGCAAGTGGCATGTGCCACTACCAGGATGGAGGCGATTTTTCGTGGTTTTAGCCGTATCACTGTCAGCAATGGCCGCTTTACTTTGGCTGCTGTTACCGACAGAAGATTTTTGGCGTAATGCCGCTTTACCGGTTCGCCTATCCACGTTGGCAGGCATGGTAATCAGTGCCGCCGGAATTTATTTAGTCTCGTTGCATCTGGGTGGCGTGCGGTTGATTAATGTTTATCGTGCTCTGCACGTCAATGGCAATTCGTAACACCCTCCAAACTCTGACACGTCTGGAAAGTGTAAAATAAGGGCTTTGCAACTTATGTCTCATTTTAACGTTAGAGGAAGCATTGTCGCCATTGTCACCCCCATGCGAGAGGATGACAGTGTAGACAATGAAGCACTCAAAAAGCTTCTCGTTTGGCATCTCGAATCACAAACGCAAGCAATTGTAGCAGCCGGAACTACAGGAGAATCTCCGACGCTCAGCATGAAAGAAAACCAGAGGCTAATCGCTGACACTGTTCAATGGAGTAGCGGACGTATTCCGATTATCGCCGGCGTCGGTAGCAATGCCACAGCAGAGGCAGTTTTACTTACCCGCCGTGCCGCCGCAGATGGAGCCAATGCTGGACTTTCTGTTATTCCCTATTACAATAATCCCACACAAGAAGGTCTGTTTCGCCATTTTTCTACCGTCGCTAATTGTTCAGATATGCCAATTATCATTTACGACGTGCCTGGTCGCTGCGTGGCCAGCATTAATACTGACACACTGGAACGACTAGCTCAGCATCCCAATATTATCGGCATTAAAGACGCCACCGGTAATCAAAGCCTCGCCAAAGAGCGCTTTTTAGCGTTGCCTGAAAATTTTCTTTTTTATAGTGGCAATGACAGCACGGCATGCGCTTATATGCTTACTGGCGGACATGGCGTTATTTCTGTCACCGCCAATGTCGCGCCCCTGCAAATGCAACAGATGTCTGCCGCCGCGCTTGCCGGCGATGTTCACGGTGCCAATGCTAAAGATGCTCACCTACAACCCTTTCACCTAGCACAAGGAATAGAAAGCAATCCTATTCCAGTTAAGTGGGTGTTGGCCGACGAAGGGCGCATTGCTCCTACCATTCGTCTACCCCTAATCCCTCTTGCAGAACGCTACCATGAAACCGTGCGGCAAGCAGTAATAGCAAGCCGACAGACAACATTGAGGAGTTAACTCGTGCAAAAAAAAATCATCCCCGTTCTCCTACTGCCACTTATGCTAAGTAGCTGCCTCAATTTGGATTCATCACCAGTGGAAGATATTATCGCTGGGCGCAAAGTAAAATATGAACGTGAGGAATATCAAGAAAGTAAAGAGCTACAATATCCGCCCGATATTATTACCGACGCCAGACAAGTAGAATCACAACTGCTTAGTGAGTACCGAATTGCTTCGGTGCCAACCATTATTACCGAAGAAAACGAAGTACCGCTGGATAGCGAACACAAAGTATCTTACCAACGTGACGGTAATTTACGCTGGATTAATGTAGATTTAAGTGCTGGGGAAACTTGGGTCAGAATAAATAATTTTTGGAAAGATCTCGGTTTTCCATTGTACAAAGAAGATCCTCGGCTAGGCACGATTGAAACCGACTGGCTGGACTTACGTCAAGATGTCGCCTCCCCCGGGCTGGGATCGCTTTTGGACAACATTCTCAATCGGGTACGCGATAGCGGTAAGCGTGACAAATTTGTCACTCGGATAGAAGGTAGTGACGAGCAAAGCTCGGTATTCATTGCTCACCGCCACCTTGCTGCGCAATTTAACAAAGATGGTTTTTTTAGTAACTATGAACCGTTACCTGCCGACGCCCAACTAGAAGCTGAAATGTTGCGGAGAATGATGATTTACTTTGCTGGTGGGGATAAAAATGAAATTATTACCGAAGAAATCGCTACCGCCGAAGCAATTGAAAAAGACTATGTGCTAGAAGAAACACAATTGCGTATCAAAAAAACACTAGAAGAGTCGTGGTTGTTAGTTCGTATTGGGCTAGACCGAGGCGGATTCACCATTAACGACCGCGATTATGTTGAGCTCGCCTATTACATCAGCCACAGCGGCGGCCCAGAAAGTAACAAAATTTTCAGTAAGGTGGAAACCAGTTTTTTCAATAAGCTATTCGGCGAAGAAAAACCCATCTTGCGTGACATCAAACTCACACTTAGAGGTGATGGTAATGACACCATTGTGGAAGTATTAGCCGATGACGATGACGGAGATTTGACCGTAGCACAATCTTCCGTTTTGTTAGAATTAATCAGTATTAATCTTCCCTAACTATTCTCCGCATGCGTTTTTGTTGTCTGGGCAGCGGTTCCGGCGGCAACGCTTATGTTGTTGAGCACACCAACACCACACTGCTCGTAGATTGCGGTTTCTCTTTAACCGATCTTAAAAAACGTCTAGCAGCGCGTTTTTTGAGCCTTTCTGAAATCACTGCCGTCATCATTAGCCATGAGCATGGTGACCACGTCAAATGTCTTAATTTTCTGTTGAAGGAAACGGTAAAACCCGTTTACATGACTGCTGGCACCGCACAAGCGATTAGCTTTAATGGCAACTGGACTCGCTTGCAGGCGGGAACTATTACATCTATTGGTGATTTACAACTGTTGCCCGTCACTGTGCCGCATGATGCTGCAGAGCCGGTACAATTTGTTTTTGATAACGGCAGTCAACGGCTAGGATTGTTTACTGATTTGGGACACGTGACGACAGCGGTACGCAACGCCTGCCATAATTTACATGCGCTTATTGTCGAATACAATTATGCGGCAGATTTACTCGCCGCCAATCACCGCTATCCTCAACGCACCAAGGCACGCATCGCTGGACGACTCGGACATTTAGAAAACTCCGCCACCGCCGAGTTAATTAGTCAAATTCAACACCCTCAACTTAAACACGTGGTAGCCGCTCACTTAAGCGCCCATAACAACACTAAAACGCGAGTAATTCAATCATTAAGTGCTGTTGCCAATGGCATTGCCACCCATATTGCCGACCAGCAAGAAGGCGTTGGATGGCTGAATATTATTAATCGACCGTATCACCCATTGACATAAAGTCTTCTTTTTTCACAGCCAGCCTCAGTGCAGTTTCTTTTTCAATTACCCCTTCGTTTACTAGCCGTTTCAAATCTTGGTCCAGTGTTTGCATACCAATATTTTGTCCCGTCTGAATTGCTGAATACATTTGTGGCACTTTGTTTTCGCGAATGAGATTGCGAATTGGCTGATTTGCAATCATAATTTCATGAGCCGCCACACGACCGCCACTTACTTTTTTGAGCAGCGTCTGAGAAATTACGGCACGCAAACTTTCTGACAACATGGAACGAATCATTTCTTTCTCGCCAGACGGAAACACGTCAATCACACGGTCAATAGTTTTGGCGGCCGAACTGGTATGCAATGTGCCAAAAACCAAGTGTCCAGTTTCTGCCGCCGTTAATGCTAAACCGATAGTCTCCGGATCACGCATTTCGCCAACAAGGATGATATCCGGATCTTCCCGCAGTGCGGCACGCAAAGAAGCAGCAAAACTTTTGGTGTGAGCGCTAACTTCGCGCTGGTTAATCAATGATTTATTGGGTTTATGAACAAATTCCACTGGGTCTTCAACCGTAAGAATGTGTTCTTTTCTGGTCATATTGATTTCATTAATCATTGCTGCCAGCGTAGTAGATTTACCCGAACCGGTGGGTCCAGTAACTAACACGATACCACGTGGCTGTTGAGAGATAGCTTTAAATATTTCCGGCGCTTTGAGATCTTCCAGACTCAATATTTTAGTCGGAATGGTTCGGCAAATAATGCCCGGGCCACGCGTTTGTTCAAACAAATTAACCCGGAAACGCGCTGTTTCTCCAAGTTGGTACGACAAGTCAAAATCCCAAATTTCTCTAAAAATGTTGTACTGCTCTTCGTTTGTTATTTCCTTAATCATCGCATACACTTCCTCAGAGGAAAGTGGCGGCGAGTCAATCGCCTCAACTTCACCCGAAATTCGCACCATTGGTGGTAGCCCACTGGAAATATGCAAGTCAGAAGCGTCGCTGCCAACCGTAAATTCGAGCAACTCGGTAATGGTGATAGTCATAAAGTGTTCCTTTTTGATTTAATACGTAAAAAACGGGCGTATGAACCTCCCAATAGAATTATATGAAAAATATTGATGAAAGCGTAAAACACTTGTTGCAACAAGTCAAAGAAGCGGCAATTGCCGCAGGACGAGATCCAAAAGAGGTGACCGTCATCGGCGTAAGCAAAACTATTGAAGAAAACCATGTGCGCGAGGCAGCCGCCGCGGGAATCGCAAATATGGGAGAAAATTATGTGCAAGAAAGTCTTGCCAAAATTCAACAATTAAAAAATTTACCTATTACCTGGCACTTTATCGGTCACTTACAGCGTAATAAAGCCAGTCATGTTGCCCGCCGATTTGACTGGGTGCACACTGTTGACAATCTGCCTTTAGCAGAAAAATTATCCACCGCACGTAAAAATTTACCCCAGTTGAACATTTGTTTACAAGTAAATATTGATGTTGATGATAATAAGCACGGCCTGCCTCGCGAAGAAGCGTTGGAATTAGCACAAGCCGTTGTCTCCCTACCTCACTTAACCCTACGTGGGCTCATGACAATTCCTCGCCAAGGGACGCGTAATAGCGAGCCTTATCGCGAATTGGCAGCTTTACGAGGTGAAATTGAGCTTCGCTGCGGGATAAAACTAGACACCCTCTCCATGGGAATGAGTGGAGATTTCAAACAAGCGATTGCCGCCGGAGCCACTCATATACGGGTGGGAACGGCAATTTTTGGAAAAAGAGAACAGAAAAACACATGAATACAACAATCGCTTTTGTTGGTGGAGGCCACATGACCGCCGCACTCGTTGGCGGATTAGTGAAAACTCACCCCGCTGCCAATATTTACATCGCCGACCGCAATGATGGTAAACGTACCCATTTGCACACAAAATTTGGCGTAACCACGGTAACCGCACAAGCCGATCTACCGGCAAACATTGATTTGTTGGTGTTATCGGTCAAGCCGACAGACATGCAACCAGTGTGTGAACAAGCGCAAGCAGCGACAATTGTCAGCGTTGCAGCCGGCTTACGCTTAGCCAACATGGAACAATGGTTCTCTTCGCCACCGACGATGCTGGTGCGCGCTATGCCTAACACTCCAGCCGCTGTCGGTTATGGCATGACTGCCTGCTATGCCCGTCCACCGGCGACGACATCCACCCTCGTTAATAGCTTGTTTTCCGCAGTAGGAGATGTGGTGTGGACTGAAAATGAATCTCTCTTGGATACCATCACCGCAATTTCTGGTAGCGGACCGGCCTATATATATTATTTTTTGGAAGCTTTGGAAGAAGCTGCAATAGTAATGGGCATACCACCTCAAATGGCAAGACGCTTAGCAATTCAAACCCTCCGTGGTGGCGGTGAAATGGCGCGGCTCACAGAGACAACACCCGCAGAATTACGCCATGCAGTAGCCTTAAAAGGCGGCGTTACTGAACGTGCCATTAACGTAATGGAAGAAAAACAACTAAAAAAAATCATTAAGACAGCCATCCAATCCGCTCGGACTCGTGCTCAACAAATCGGCGACGAACTACAATCTAAAGATAATTAATTTATAAAATATAGCTCTTTCAATTATTTATAGATTGATTTGGACGAAAAACTTCATTAACGAACAATAACTATTGAGTTCAAGAATGCCTGTATTCTTGCAGATTAATAACCGGAAGAAATTAAAAAACGGCTATTTTCTGCGTGAAGGTACTCACTCGGTAATAATATTGCTTTTTATTCTTACTGATTTAGCGTTTGACTATTCCCTACCCACCAAAAGCCTGCCTTACGCTATTCAATTCCGATCAGCGATAAATTAGCGCAAATCATCCAAAAGTCCTATAGCCTCCCAGGTAAATAATCCATCAGCATCGTCACGACCAAAATGACCGTAGGCGGCAGCAGGTTGATATATGGGATTCCACAAGTTCAGCCGCTCAATAATTCCGCTGGGAGTTAAGTCAAAACGCTCACGCACCAAAATCGCCAGCTTCTCATCATCACCACTGCCACGCGTATCAATCATCACACTAACTGGTTCGGCAACGCCAATCGCGTAAGCAGCTTGAATTTGGCACACGTTTGCCAAGCCTGCGGCAACAATATTTTTGGCAATATGGCGTAACGCATAAGCAGCGGAACGGTCTACCTTGGTCGGATCCTTACCCGAAAAAGCCCCACCACCGTGTGGTGCAGCACCGCCATAAGTATCCACAATAATTTTGCGTCCAGTCAGGCCACAATCAGCTGCAGGGCCTCCCAGAACGAACAATCCAGTAGGATTAATGTGAAAGGCACAATCAGTAGCAAGCAATTGTGGGCTAATGACAGGCTTGATAATTTCTTCAATTACCGCTTCGCGAATACGCTGATCATTGACAATTACCGTTTTACCGTTAATTTCTGGCGCATGCTGGGTAGACAATACCACCGCTTCCACCTGCGTGGGAACACCGTTTTGATAGCGCACAGATACCTGCGACTTGGCATCCGGCCGCAACCAAGGCAAGCGACCACTACGGCGCACTTCATCATGACGACGCATCAAACGGTGCGACAAATCAATCGGCAATGGCATCAACGACGGTGTCTCACGACAAGCGTAGCCAAACATAATACCCTGGTCGCCAGCACCTAGTTTGTCAACGCCCATAGCGATGTCAACGGACTGCCTCCCTAAATAATTTTCAATAATGCAAGTATTGCCATCAAACCCGTAATCAGAATGGTTATAACCGATGTGGTTAATCACATCACGAACAATGCTTTCGACATCAGCTAACTCCGTACTGGCACGCACTTCACCAGCAAGAATGACGCGCTTGCCAATTGCCGAATCACCGTCACCCTTTACTAACGTTTCACAAGCGACACGTGAAAGCATACCCTCATCGTCTTGGCGCAAAATAGCATCCAACAAGGCATCAGATATCTGGTCAGCAATTTTATCAGGGTGACCAGCGGAAACGGATTCGGATGTGAACAGATAATTTTTCACTCTATTTCCCCAATCAAAAATGGGAGATTCTAACAAACAACAGCGAAAACAAGGTGCAACGTTGTGGCAGTCAATTTTATAATAAGCGTAGAATCTAATATTTATGTCGTCTGCCAATTCTGCCGTTCCCACACGCTCTACGTTCGCAACATTGGCCACCTTTTGGCCATATTTATGGCCTTCAAACGATACCATCTTGCGTCGCCGCGCTATTATCGCTTTATTCCTACTGTTTTTACAACAAATAACGGCATTAGCGGTAGCCCCACTATTGGGAAAAGCGGTGGACGTGGTCGGAAGTAGCACATTTGGTATGGGACTACTGGCGACGGTTATCGGTGGCTTTGTGGTCGCCCGCCTGCTACAACAGATATTTGACGAACTCAAACATTATGTTTTTGCCCGCGTTGCCCAACGCGCCATCCGTTCGCTGGCATTAAAAACATTTCGTCACTTGCATGCGTTGTCACTGCGTTTTCATCTGGATAGGCAGACTGGTGGTCTGTCACGAGTAGTTGAGCGCGGCGTTAAAAGCATTGAATTACTACTGACTTTTGCAGCCTTTCACATTTTTCCAACACTGCTCGGCATTGTGCTGGTTTGCGGTGTGCTGTGGTGGAAGTTTGACTGGCGCTTTGCACTAGTATCGTTCGTTACTCTCATCGGCTATGCCATTTATACCATCTGGATAACTGAATGGCGATTGAAATTTCGACGGCGCATGAACGCTGCGGACGAAAAAGCGAATACGCGCGCTATAGACAGCCTACTCAATTATGAAACCGTTAAATATTTTGGGGCAGAAGAAAAAGAAGCGACGCGCTATGAAAAAACCTTGCGTGTCTACGAAGATGCTGCAATAAAAAATCGCACATCATTGTCACTACTTAATATTGGACAAGGGTTGCTCATCGCCTGCGGTTTGTTTGTGGTAATGATGCTGGCAGGCATAGGTGTCGCCGAAGAGCGATATACACCGGGCGATTTCGTTGTGGTGTACAGCTACATTTTGCAACTCTATCTACCGCTTAATTTTTTAGGATCGGTATATCGTGAAATCCGCCAGGCGGTAACCGATATGGACAGGATGTTTTCATTGTTGGATGAAAAACAAGAAGTTTTTGATCTCCCAGGCGCGCCAGCATTTATTCCCGCTGGCGGCGCGATTGAATTTCGTAATGTTCGTTTCGGCTACGGGCGCGGCGACGTGCTGAACGGCGTGTCTTTTACAGTGGCGGCGGGGAATAAAGTAGCTATTGTTGGCCCTTCCGGTTCGGGCAAATCCACCATCGCACGACTGCTGTTTCGCTTTTATGATCCACAAAACGGCACCATTTTGATTGACGACCAAGATATTCGCCTTTGCCGACAGGATTCGGTCCGCGCTGCCATTGGTGTAGTACCGCAAGATTCGGTGCTGTTTAACGACACGTTACTCCACAATATACGCTATGGTCATTTTCAGGCATCTTCAGAAAATATTTCTAGGGCAGCACAACAGGCGGCGATTGACACATTTATTAATACGCTACCTGAAGGTTATGACACTATTGTCGGCGAACGCGGACTCAAATTGTCCGGCGGTGAAAAACAGCGAGTGGCGATTGCGCGGGCAATCCTCAAAAATCCTGTAATTTGCGTGTTTGACGAAGCTACCAGCGCTTTGGATTCACTGACTGAAAAAAGCATCCAACAAGCAATGAGTACGGTCTCCAGTACCCGTACCACGTTGGTTATCGCTCATCGCCTATCCACGGTAGCAGACGCTGATGAAATTTTTGTGTTGTCAGCAGGGCAAATTATTGAACACGGACAACATGAGCAGTTGTTGGCACAAAATGGCTTGTATACCGCTATGTGGCAGCAACAGCGCGATGACAGTGAACTGCAACATAACAAAGATATTTAGCAGCCACTTTGCGAGACAGCGCGGCGTGCCGCTGCTAGAGACTCCGGCGTTCCGGTATCGTGCCACAGCCCACCGTATATTTCACCATCTGCAAGCCGCTTAGCAATGGCAACTTTCAACAACGGCAACATAGCCTCCGGTTTGCCTATTTCTAACCCACTAAACAACACCGGATGATACACGCCAATACCGCTGTACGTGTATGTGTTCACCGCAGGCGGTAGCAACAAGTTGCTTTTTTCCAACGAAAAATCGCCACGCGGATGCGCCGGCGGATTATCTACTAAAATCAAATGACAGCATTTGTCGGCAGGCAATCGTGGTAGGTGAGCAAAATCATAATCACAAATAATGTCAGTATTCACACATAGAAAAGGATCATCTGCTGCCAACAAGCCACGTGCCAATGCCAATTTAATCCCACCAGCAGTTTCCAAGGGCTCCTCTTCCACAGAATAACGCAGGCGCACTCCAAAATCACTACCATCACCAAGTGATTGACAGATTTTGTCGCCCAAATGCGAAACGTTGATCGTTATATCAATAATTCCAGCCGCTTGTATTCGACATAAATGTCGTGAAATCAATGAATCGCCACCAACTTCTAATAGTGGTTTAGGAATAGTGTCAGTAAGCGGACGCAACCGAATGCCACGTCCGGCCGCCAAGAGCATTGCTTGCGAAATGCTCATGCTGACGGTGGTAGCGCGGTAGCCAAAGTACCCAACTGCGCCAATTCTGGAACTTCCTCACAAGCAACAAGTAAATGTTTTTGCACCAAGGGCATGTCAGATAAATAACCGACTTTGCCATCACGCTTGCACAACCGAGCAAAAATACCCAACACTTTGAGCGCACGTTGAGCACCGACAATGTTAAAGTCCCGCCAATACTCGTCAAATTTTTCGGGCAACGCAAGGCCGGCGGTAACAGCACTGCGCCAATACGCGTACAGCCACGTTTGCTGTTGTTCACGCGGCCATTCAATGTACGCATCGCGCAACAATGACACCATATCATATGCCGCCGAACCAACAACCGCATCCTGAAAATCTAGCACTCCCGGATTGCGCGCGCCGGATAATCGCATTAAATTACGGGCGTGAAAATCTCGGTGTACAACAACTTGCGGCTGCATTAATATTTTTTCTACAAGCCAAGCCGCAGCGTCATCAAATATCTCACGCTGATGACCATTTAACGGCATTTGCCGGTACCGCGCACAATACCAATCAGGATACAGCATGAGTTCCGCCATAAGCAAAGACGCATCATACGGTGGCGTGAGTCCACTGTCCGCCGACAACTGCTGCATAGTGATGAGTGTGCACCAAGCATCGGCGTACAGTTTGTCAGTGTCAACATTTTTTCGCAAACAATCAAGATACGTCGCATCACCAAAATCTTCCAACAGCGCCAGCCCTTGTACTTCATCGGCAGCGATAAGGGCAGGAACGGAAATATCGGCTTCAGCAAAAAAACTACGAACACGTAAAAAACGCCCAATATCTTCAGGCGGTGGCGAATCCATCAAAATAAATGCTTGTTCACCAGCATGCACGCGAAAATAACGGCGAAAACTGGCGTCGCCACAAAGCGGCACAACAGTGGCATTATCCAATACCTGTTGCACCCACGCCGTCAGACGACTATCTGCGGATGTTAGAATGTTTGCCTTTTTTCCCATTTTATGTCTTTTGCATATTTTATCCGATTGCCCGTCACCTGTTTAGCTGCCGCCGCGTTGTCGGTGCCGGCTGCCGACTTGCCGACGACGACACCGGGTGATGTACGCATAGAAGCACAACATATAAAAGGCAGCTCAACGCGCGGTCAAGCACACGGTGATGTCAAAGCCTGTTTTAGAGATTTCACGCTTAATACGGAAACGCTAGAATACGACCACGCTACCGATTTGTTGCAAGTACCATCAGCTTTTAAATTACAGTCACCTGATTATCTGCTACATGGTGATTCCTTACGCTATCAACCGCAAGCACAGCGCGGCACGGCACAAGCGGTAAATTTAGAAGCCGGCAGCTTGCAAATGACAAGTAGCGTGCTTTTTATAGAGCCTGATTATTATCGCGCAGAAAAGGCGGAAATAACTAGTTGTCCTGTCACCGCCCGTGACTGGTGGCTGGAAGCTAATGAACTGCGGTTGGATGCCGACAACATGGAAGGAAGACACATGCTACTACGCGCCAGCGGCATACCGCTAATTTACCTACCTCGCTTTTCGCTACCGATTGGTGATGCCAAGCGCAGTGGTTTTTTGTGGCCTGATGCAGACTACAGCAATAACGAAGGTTTTAGCATGAACGTACCGTATTATTGGTTTTTGGCAGAAAATTATGATGCGACTACCGAACTCGGTTGGTCGGGTAAACACGGTTTTTTACTTAAAAATAATTTTCGCTATCTAACTCCACAACATAGTGGCAACATGCAAGTGGACTGGTCACTGTTTACCAGTGAAAACCGCGGCAGGCAATATGTGAACCACGTATGGACGTCTTCAAACTGGCGGTTAGAATTAACTGCCGATAATGTTTCAGACTCGCGATACTTCCGTGATTTTAGTGATGATACGAATCTACTAGCTATACGCAACCTACCACGGCGGGCACGCTGGGAATATGTCGGTGACAATTGGCGATTTGGCGCTGCCGCCGAATCACTCAAAACGCTAGACACGCAACTGATACCTCCACATGATATTTTGCCGCAACTATGGGCACATTATGATGGTCGACTCGACGCTTATGCTTGGCGATCCGATTGGGAATACTCCAAATTCAAGCGCAATAATGATACACAACAGGAAGCCGACCGCTGGCTGTGGCGCACTGGTGCGTGGAAACAATTTGAAGTAGGAAATTGGCATATTCGTCCAGAAATAGGTTTTCACGCAGCTCTTTATGATTCGGATGGTGACAATACTGAAGATGCCCAATTTATAGTGCCTTATGGACTTATACGGGCAGATTCTGGATATCGCCCAACACCATGGCAACAAGAAGGAGCGAGTTATCAATGGCAATTGGCGTACGCCTATGCACCAGAAAATGCCCAACAACATCGCGCACCGTTGTTTGACACGGCATTACGGCGTTTTTCAGCCGGCGGCATTTATGATTGGAATCGTTTTAGCGGCGATGATCGCGCGGCGGATGCACATTGGTTGGCCTATGGCATTAACTTTCGTTGGTGGGACTTTGATACCACCCGCGAACTGGCATCACTAGAATTCGCACAACGTTATTATTTGCGACGCCCGAGAATTATCTTGCCCGATGAAAGCACACCACCATCAAGTGGTTTTGCTAATATTATTGTCGCGTTGCGTATCCGCGCAGCAGAAAGATGGCGACTGGAAGCTGACACCGAATGGAATACCGCCAATAGTACTTTTGAAAGCTCATACGCCGATACACGAGCAGATTTTGGCAACCGCCGCCTACTGCGTGTCGGAATGCTTATAGAAGAAGAAGAAAGCGTGCTAGCGGGTGGTTCAATGCCGCTCGGCAAACGTATGGATATCGCTTTTCTCTCCCGTTATTTGATGGATGCTGATACATTTGCCGAATCCGCCTTTGCCGTTGAACTGCGTGATGATTGTGATTGCTGGAAATTATTTTTTAAAGTAACCAATCACGGAGCCAGTAGCGGCGACAATAAAGTATCTTACAGTATTGGCGTTGAATTTTCTGGTTTGGGGAAAATTGGCAATAGTGGCTATGATAATATCGTTGATGATTTACGCTGACTCACCAACACACAATCCTAAAGACGGACTCCAAATGCGCATTCTACTACCCGTTTTTTGACTACTCATAACTTTCACAATCCCATAATAGATTATTTTATAGCTTTTATCGCATAAAAAAATAGTCATGACAAAGGAAAGAAAAAATCACTGGGAAACAATTTATCAAAGCAAAGAACCGCACCAACTCAGCTGGACGCAAGAAATTCCCCAAATATCGCTTGATTTTATTTATTTATTAAATTTGGATAAGGCCGCCGCCATTATTGACATCGGCGGTGGTAACAGCAATTTGGTAAACTTCTTGATTAACGACGGATATACAAATATCACTGTGTTGGATATTTCTGCTAAGGCACTTGATAAAACAAAAAAACGACTTGGCGACAGGGCGGAAACGGTTAACTGGATTGTCGGCGACGTAACGGAATTTGAACCGGCGACAATGTTTGATGTCTGGCATGACAGAGCAGCATTTCATTTTTTGACCACCAGAAAAGATATTGCCAAATATATCAAAATCACAAAAAAATGCGTAACTGGTCATATAATTATTGGAACTTTTTCAAAAAATGGCCCACGAAAATGTAGCGACCTTGACGTAAGACAATACAGTGAGGAAACACTGATAAACAAGTTCAAACATGAGTTTAAAAAAAATTGCTGCCGGACGAAAAAACATGTGACGCCTTTTGGCACAGCACAAGAATTTTTGTTTTGCTGTCTCAAAAGACAAAAGCCGCATACGAATTTCAACCTTTGAACAGCCGCTCTTTTAGAAATGACTGAACATATCTCCCAATTTCAAATTACTTTATTCATCCTATAGGAAAAATGTAACGAACGTTCGTCACGGCACACTTATCCAATCCTTAAAAAATGTTTTGATTTTTACACTTTATTAATTTGCCGAATACGGCGGTAATTTTTTGTGTGCTAATTGTTTTTTTAATATTGCATACTCTGGCAAACCCGTAGCATTGTACGTAGGATATGCCTCTCCCTTAATCAGCGGCGATAAATAACGACGACCGGCAGCGGTAATACAATATTGCTCGCGATTGAAATACGTTGTTGGCAGTTTGCGTTCGCGATTAGCGACTTTTTTGAGTGACGTCGCTTCCACACGCCAACGGTACGGTGAATCAGACAAACGACGAATAACTGGCGTATAAGCGTTTTTACCTTGTACCGCCAATTGCACGGCAACTTCTCCTACAGCAACAGCTTGCTTGGCATCAACTGCCGAAGCAATATGGCGAGCCGCACGCTGCATGTAATCCGCCACTCCCCAATGGCATTTATATCCCGCATGCTTTGCCACATCAGCAATAATAGGAGCCACGCCACCCAATTGATGATGCGCAAATTGATCTGTACCATCGGCGGAAAGAAAATTACCTTTACTATCACAAAGACCTTCTGACACGACTACTGCAGCATAACCGTATTTCTTTACACGACGGTGTAACGTAGCAACAAAATGAGCACGGCGCCAAGGCACCTCTGGCGGCAAAATCATCAACGCCCCACCACCCACCGGTACCGCCATACCGGCTGCCGCTGCCAGCCATCCAGCGTGACGCCCCATGACTTCCAATACAAACACTTTTGTAGAAGTCGCCGACATAGAAGCCACATCCAGCATTGTTTCAGCAATGCTAACCGCTACATATTTAGCTGCCGAGGGAAACCCCGGACAAGTATCCGTAGCAGCCAAATCATTGTCAATAGTTTTTGGCACGCCTACAACAACTAAAGGATAGTTTAGTGTACGGGCGGCAGCAGACAATTTCATCGCCGTGTCCGCAGAATCATTACCGCCGTTATACAAAAAATAACGAATATCGTGAGCAGCAAAGACGTCCATTAAACGCGCATACGGCACTAAGTCATCATTGGGATCAGGTAATTTAACACGACAAGAACCAAAGGCACCACCCGGCGTTTGTTCAAGTTGCCTCAGCGACTTTCCACTCTCATGCCAAGTTTCTATTAATTCTTCGTTCAACACACCTAAAATACCATTTTGAGCTGCATATACGCGATGAACAGCCGGTGTAGTTTTTGCCGCAGCAATTACGGCAGCCGCAGAAGTGTTAATAACAGCAGTTACACCACCCGATTGGGCGTAACATAGATTGTGTTTTTTCATTACCGCAATTTTTGAATTTCTTGAATTAACTGGTGCGTGATTTCCTCAATTTTCCTACCGCCATCACAACCGATAAAACGCACTCGTCCCTGTTCGGCAGCATCGCTATAATGCATTTTGAGCGGCGCTGTCTGAAGGCGGAATACTTCCAGTCGAGTGCGTACCGTATCTTCGTTATCGTCATCACGCCGCACCAAGGGTTCGCCAGTAATATCATCTTTTCCCGGAATTTTAGGCGGTGAAAATGTAACATGATATACGCGCCCAGACGCTGGATGCACACTCCGACCACACAGACGCAAAATAATGCTATCATCATCTAAATCTAAATCAACCACTACATCAGGCGCTGCTGGCGAATCGTCCAACGCTTGTGCCTGTGGCAATGTACGCGGAAAACCATCAAACAAACAACCGACGCGACAGTCATCGGATTGCGTCCGTATCCGAACTATTTCCAAAATAATCTCATCCGACACCAACTCACCAGAGTTCATGATTTGTTTAGCTTGCAAGCCTAATGTAGTTTGGCGGGAAATATTGTCACGCAACATATCACCGGTAGAAATACGTGCAAAACCAAAATATTCGCAAATTTTTTCTGCTTGCGTGCCTTTTCCCACACCCGGAGGTCCTAACAAAATAATACGCATAATATTCCTTTCATCACCACAATTTGGCTATGAATTATAACGGCTTTGCTATATGGAATGTGCGCCTCGGCCTACTCCTATTTAAAATCCTGAAAAAATCAGAGCTAAACGAATGTTTATTTTTCTTCTTTGGTGGAAGGTTTATCTGAAGCTTCGTCACTTTCCTGATTTTTATTATCTTCAGACGATGCTTTTGCACTTTTTGCTGCGCTTTTTGCAACCACCGCAGCTTCTTTCTCTTTTATCGTAGCAACCTGCGCGGCGATTTCTTCTTCCGCAGGCTTGTCCACAAGTTCTACCAATGCCATTGGCGCACAGTCACCACGACGATAACCGCTTTTAAGTACCCGAATATATCCTCCCGGGCGCTGTGCAAAACGCACACCTAAAATATCGAAAAGCTTACTTACCATTTCTCTATCTTGAAGGCGAGCATACGCTAAACGTCGGTTGTGGACACTGGGTTTTTTACCAAGCGTAATTAAAGGTTCTATAAAACGCCGTAACTCTTTGGCTCTTGCCAACGTTGTCTTAATTTGTTCATGACGAATTAATGCACCGCCAATATGGCGCATCATAGCGCGACGATGTGCGCCATCCGTAATATTGAGTTTGCGTGGACCGTGTCTGTGACGCATGATTATCTAGGGGCTTTCCAGCTTGATACTTCCACACCTAGACTCAAATCACGAGTAGCAAGTGCCTGTTTGATTTCCAAAAGCGACTTTCGGCCTAAATTTGGCATGCGCATAAGTTCTTTTTCTTCTCTCTGCACCAATTCGCCAATGTACCGGATGCTTTCTTGTCGCAAGCAATTTAAGGAACGCACAGCCAAATCAAGCGTCTCTACTTTTTCAGAGAATAGTGGATGATACTGAGCTTCCCTGTGTGCGCCTACATTTTCTATAACGGACACTGTCTCTTCACCGCCAACTTCAGAAAACACTTTAAATTGATCAATTAAGATACGAGAAGCATAACGGATAATTTCTTCGCAAGTAAAAATGCCGTTGGATTCAATATCCATTATCAAACGGTCCAAATCAACACGATTTTCGTGGCGGGTTGAGCCTACTGAAAAATTCATCCGCTTGACAGGACAAAATGAGGCGTCTAAATACAGCGCCCCAACACGTTTTGAATCACCTTCAATGATTGATGCCGGCTGATAGCCAACACCACTTTCCACTACAATTTCCATTTCCAGCTCGCCACTTTTGGTAAGCACTGCTAAAACATGGTCAGGATTAACAATTTCCACATGCTGGGACAATTGAATATCGCCTGCAACCACTGTACATGGCCCTTTTTTAACTAATTTCACCACCTCACGATCGCTATCATTTAGCTTAAAAATAACGTTTTTAAGATTAAGAATTAGCCAAACAACATCTTCACGCATTCCCTCAACTCGGTCGTACTCGTGCATGATACCGTTAATTTTTACTTCGGTAGCGGCAAAACCGGGAATAGAAGACATCATCACTCGCCGCAAAGCATTACCGAGCGTATGACCAAAACCACGTTCCAAAGGCTCAATTGTTACCCTAGATGTCATTGGCCCTAGCGAGCGAACGCCAGAAATAGCCGGTTTCAAAAAAGTTTGTGTCATACCTGTCTGCTCTTTATTTAGAATAATACTCAACAATGAGGTTGGTGTTCACGTCTTGAGCTACATTTTCATGCGCTGGCCATTCGCGATACACACCTTGCATTTTTTCGAAATCCACATCCACCCACTCCGGTCGTGGAAGCGTTTGCGCTAGTGCTACGGTATCTTTAACCATCTGCAAAGCACTTGCTTTTTCTGTGAGAGATATAACCTGACCAACGGCAACTTGAAAAGAAGGAATGTTAACCGGCTTATCATCTACCAATATCATTTTGTGCGAAACCACTTGACGTGCGTGAGCTCGGGTGGATGCAAAACCCATACGATACACCACATTGTCTAAACGAGACTCAAGCATCCGCACTAAAATATCACCGGTCGCACCTCGGGCGCGGTCAGCACGCTGATAATAATTGCGAAATTGACGCTCTAATAAACCATATATGCGCCGCAGTTTTTGTTTCTCTCGCAAATGGTCAAGATAATCAGAACCGCGAGCATTGCCTCGCTTATTGCCGCCTGGCGTTGTTTTGAGACGGCACTTTTTTTCAAGCGGCTTAACGCCGCTTTTAAGCATTAAATCAACCCCTTCACGTCTGGCGAGCTTGCAAGTGGGCCCTGTGTAACGTGCCATTTCTTTTTCTCCTAAAAGTTAAACTCGACGACGCTTAGGCGGACGGCAACCGTTATGCGGCATTGGTGTTACATCGGAAATGGAATTTACTTTAAAACCCATGGCATACAGCGCCCGCACTGCCGAGTCGCGACCAGAACCTACGCCCTGTAACCGCACGTCCACGTTTTGAACGCCCATTTCCTGCGCTTTTTTACCCACCCCATCTACTGTGATTTGAGCTGCATAAGGCGTCCCCTTGCGCGCCCCCTTAAAACCGGAAGAACCCGTTGTCGCCCACGCCAACACATTACCGTGACGATCGGCAAAAGTCACAATAGTATTATTAAAAGTTGCTGTCACATGCACCACGGCATCTTGCACCACGCGCTTAATTTTTTTTCCTGAACTTTGATGAGCCATTATATTTATTTGCTAAAAGGTATTATTTTTTCACCCGAAGACGACGCGGTCCTTTACGAGTTCGAGCATTAGTTCGAGTTCGCTGCCCACGCACAGTTAATCCGTGACGATGGCGAAGCCCACGATAACAACCCAAATCCATTAGCCTCTTGACATTCATGGATATTTCTCTACGCAAATCGCCCTCAATGACATATTTACCGATTTCTACGCGCAAAAACTCTTTTTTGTCATCACTCAGGGTTTTCATTTGAACCCCAGGATCAATATCAGCACGCCGACAAATTTCTCTCGCCCGTGCTCTACCGATGCCGTAAATCGCTGTTAACGCGATTTCCACATGCTTATATTCGGGGACAACAACGCCGGATATTCGTATCATAAGAGTAGATTATTATAACACAACATATTACTAGCAATTAGCCTTTCCACAACGGCAAAAGTCATCACATTTCATAGACATCATCCTTGACGCTGCTTGTGGCGAACTTCTTTACACAATACCCAAACCCGCCCGTTGCGGCGAATAATTTGACAATGGCGACAAATGCGCTTGACTGAAGAACGTACTTTCATAAGCCGCTCATTATACTATGACATTTAGCAAATTCGGCATTTATAGCCTATCTTATTTTGTAAAGATAAAAAATATATTCAACGTGAAAGAAAAACCACTGTTGAATTACTGGTTATCAAGGAGTAGAAAACACGACAATATTATTAGTCTTGACGACATTCACAACCTCACCAACAAGCGATAGTTAAATTTATGGCGTCCATAGACGGCAAAAAAACGGCTGTTTATTGCGCGAAAAGGTATTCTTTCACGCATATTAATTACTCGTTTTTAGTTAAGAAAACTGCTCAATGAGTGCACCACAACCTTGTTCTAACATATCTATCATGCGCTCAAAACCAGCGTCACCGCCATAGTAAGGGTCTGGAACATCGGTGTTTTCTTTCACAATCCCCATAAATAATATCAAATCTGCTGGACACTGCGCTGGCGCGTTGGCGCGCAAAAAACGATAATGCTCTTCCGTCATGGCGTATATGCGGTCAAATTGCACATAATCATTAACACACAATGAGCGAGCGGTAATACCACGCATGTCGTAACCTCTCGCTTCCGCGGCTTGTTGCGCTCGTGAGTCGGGAGCTTCTCCCTCGTGCCAACCACCAGTACCGGCAGAGTCAATCGTCCACTTTAATCCAGCATCGTTACAATATTTTCGTAATATTGCTTCCGCAGACGGAGAGCGACAAATATTGCCAGTGCATACAAATAAAATTTTCATGCCAATTCTTCCAACCTTCCATCAATCAGGCGAACACGACGTTGAGCTAATACTGCCAGCCGCTCATCATGGCTAACCACGATAACGGCAGTATGTTGCGCAGTAGCAACTTCCAGTAGTGCATTAAATACAGAATCGGCGTTGCGCCGATCCAAATTTCCGGTGGGTTCATCGGCAAGAATACAGGCGGGGTTACCTGCCAGTGCACGCGCTACCGCTACTCGCTGACGCTCTCCGCCAGACAGTTTTTCTGGCGTTTTACCGCTATGCGCATTCATCCCCAATTGCTCCAGACACCGATGTGCCCGTTCCATCGCTTGCTCTCGCGGCAAACGACGAATAATAAGCGGCATCGCTGCATTTTCTAGTGCCGTAAATTCGGGCAACAATAAATGAAATTGAAAAACAAAGCCTAATTTGGCGTTGCGCCAACGAGCCGCAGCAGTTGGTGACAGCTGCCTCCATTCTTTTTCTTCCACAGCGACATTGCCGGAATCTGGCATATCCAAGCCACCTAAAATATGCAATAGCGTAGTTTTACCAGAGCCGGATGTACCAGCGATGGCTAACGTTTCCCCAGCGCGTACAGTTAAATTTGCGCCATCCAGAACTTGTTGCGTGCCGCCACCGGCAATAAATGTTTTATGCAAATCGGTACCACAAACGACAATATTACTCATGACGCAAAGATTCCGCCGGTGGCAGACGCCCGCTACGCCAAGCCGGCCAAGCC